>DASQBO010000255.1:0-5300 GCA_035635175.1 Casimicrobiaceae bacterium
GCGACGGACTTGAGCGTCTGCCCCGGCCGCACGTCGAAGGCCAGCGGTGACGCGGGCAGCGCGAGCGGCTGCGCGAGCCGCCACCGCGCGAACGCCGCCGCGACGGCCGCAACGACGAGGAGCGCGACGACGATGTACAGCGCGAAGCGGGCTGGACGGGACAACGGAGGACCGCGGACGATGGCGCGGCCGCGCGGCCGCTCGGAAGCGGCGGATTATAATCGCCCGATGCAGCGCTCGCGATCCGCGCCGGCGCCGGGCTTCACGCTGATCGAGATCCTCGTCGTCATCGTGATCCTCGGCATCCTTGCCGCACTCGTGGTGCCGCGCGTGCTCGAGCGTCCCGACGAGGCGCGCGTCATCGCCGCGAAGAGCGACATCGCCGCGATCATGCAGGGACTCAAGCTCTACCGGCTCGACAACCAGCGCTATCCCACGACCGAGCAGGGGCTCGCGGCGCTCGTCGCGCTCCCGACGCAGGCGCCCGTCCCGCCCAACTGGAAACCCGGCGGCTACCTCGAACGGCTGCCGAAGGACCCGTGGGGACAGCCGTATCAGTACCTGAACCCGGGACTGCGCGGCGAGATCGACGTGTTCAGCTTCGGCGCCGACAGCCAGCCCGGCGGATCCGGGATCGACGCCGACATCGGGTCGTGGTCGCTGTGACGCGCGCCGTCGCGGTCCGGACGACGTCGCGCGTCGAGGGGTTCACGCTCGTCGAGGTGCTCGTCGTCGTCGTCATCATCGGGCTGGCGGCGGGGCTCGTGGTGCTCGGCATCGGCTCCGACGAGCGGCAGACGACCGAACGCGAAGCGAAGCGGCTCGCCGGCGCGCTCGAGCACGCGGCCGCCGCGGCGCAGTGGCGCGCGGAGACGCTCGGCATCTCCGCCGAGGGCGCCGCCTATCGCTTCTGGCGTCGCGGCGCGGACGACCGCTGGACCGCGCTCGCCGACGACGACGTGCTCGCCCCGCGGACGCTTCCCGCCGGCGTCAGCGTCCTGCTGCTCCACTACGCCGGCGCACCGGTGCCCTCCGACGTGATCCTTCCGTTCCGCGCGAGCGGGCGCAACGAACCGTACGCGCTCGTCGTGGCGTCCTCCGCATGGTCGCTCGAAGTCGCCGCCGATCCGCTGAACCGCGTGCACGTCGCCGCGGTCGCGGATTCACGCTAGTCGAGATCCTCGTCGCGCTCGCGATTCTCGCGGTCGCGCTTGCGGCGGGGATGCGCGCGGTCGCGCAGGCCGCCGACGGCGCCACGCTCCTGAAGCAGCGCACGCTCGCCCTCTGGGTCGCCCAGAATCGCCTCGCCGCCGCGCAGGCGGCCGCGCCGTGGCCGGCGCTCGGCGCGCACGACGGGGAAGCGGTGCAGGCCGGCGCTCGCTTCGCGTGGCGCGAGAACGTCACGGCGACGCCGAATCCGTCGTTCCGCAAGATCGAGATCACCGTCGGCGATCCGGCGGTGCCGGACTACGCGCTCGCGCGGATCGCGGGCTACATCGGGACGCCGCCGCAGCGATGAGCGCCGCGGGCAGAGCGGCGCCCGGTCCCCGCGTCCACGGGGACGGCTTCACGCTGGTCGAGATCCTGATCGCGCTTGCGATCCTCGCGCTCGTCGCGGTGCTCGGCTATCGCGCGGTCTCCTCGCTGACCGACAGCGAGGCGCGGCTCGCCGCCGAGTCCGAGCGCTGGCGCGGGCTCGACGCGCTCTTCGCGCGGCTCGAGTCGGACATGCGCGCCGCGCAGCCGCGCGAGGCGCGGGTCGGCGCGACGGTCGAAGCGGCGTGGCTCGCGCGCACCGACGAGTCCGGCAATGCCGAGTTCCGCCTCTCGCGCGCCGGGCCCGAGTTCACGCTGGAGCCGTCGAGCCCGGGCCAGCGTCTTGGCTATCGGCTGCGCAACGGCGCGATCGAAGTGCTCTACTGGCCCCATCTCGATCTGCCGGCGGGCGTCGCGCCGGCCGCCTACGCGCTCGCGGGCGGCATCGCGCGCTTCGACGTGGGCTACCTCGACAGCGGCCACGGCTGGCACGATCACTGGCCGCTGCTCGGCGAGAGTCCCGTGCCGCGCGCCGTCCGGATCGCGCTGACGCTCGACGACGGCTCGATCGTCGAGCGCTGGATCACGCTGCGATGAGGGCGCGCGCTCGGGCTCGGGCCAGCGGCGCCGCGATCGTGCTCGCGATGCTGCTCGCGGCGCTCGCCGCGGCCGTGGCGGCGACGGTGTTCGCCGACCAGCAGCGCTGGAGCCGGACGGCCGAGCATCGCCGCGACCAGGTGCAGGCGCAGGCGCTCGCGATCGCAGGGGTCCAGTGGGGCCGCCAGATCCTCTACGACGACGCGCAACGCTCCGCGATCGACCACCTGGGCGAACCGTGGGCCGTCGCGCTCCCGCCCATTCCGCTCGACAACGGCGAAGTGCGCGGCGCCATCGCTGATGCCCAGGCCCGCCTCAACGTGAACGCGCTCGGCGCGACCGGCGCGAACGCGGACGTCGAGGGCGCCCGCCTCGCCCGCCTCTTCGCACAGCGCGGCGGCCCCGCCGGCGCGCTCGCCGCGATCGCTGACTGGATCGACCGCGACGCGATCGTCCGCGACGGCGGCGCCGAAGATGCGGCGTACGGGGGACGCCCGCGCGGCGGGGTCGCGGCGAACGCGCCGCTGCTGCGCGTGGCCGAGCTCGGCGAGGTCAAGGGCGTGACGGCGCCCGCGCTCGCGGCCGTCGCGCCGTTCCTCAGCGCGCTGCCGGTTGGAACGCCCGTCAATGTCAACACCGCCCCGCCCGAGGTGCTCGCGGCAGTCGTCGAAAAGCTCGACGGCGATGCCCTCGCGCGCCTCGTCGCCTCCCGGGCCCAAAAGCCGTTCACGACGGTGGCCGAATTTCGGGCCCGCCTTCCCGGGCCCGCGAGCGTCGTTGCCGAGGACACGCTCGCGGTCAAGAGCGATTACTTCTACGTCACGATCGAAGCGCGGCAAGGGCTGACGGTCGCCCGCGCCCGCGCGCTCCTGCATCGCCGCAGCGGCGCCTGGCCCGACGTCGTGTGGCAGGTCGTCGAGTAGACTGGCGGGCATGACAACGTTGCGCGTGCACCTCGCCGCGGCGCCGGCGCCCGGCGACATTGTCGCGTGGGCGCTCTTCGACGATGCGGGCGGCTGCATTCGCACGGGACGATCCGCTGCGGCGACGTGGCCGGTAGCGGAGCGCGTCGAAGCCGTGGTCGCGGCGTCGCAGGTCCGGATTGCGAGCGTCGCGCTGCCGCCGCTTCCGCCGGGGCGCGTCGCTGCCGCCGCGCGCTTCGCCGTCGAAGACCAGCTCGCGGGCCCGTCCGACACGCAGCATCTCGCCGTATCTCGACGGCTGGCCGACGGACGAGTGCGCGTCGTCATCGCCGCGCGCTCGCTGGTGGCGGCGCTGCGCGAGGCGCGTGCGGGACCGGCGCCGCGCTTCGCACGCGTGATCGCCGAGCCCGATCTCGCAGTTCCTAATCGCGGCTGGCGCTGGTGCGCCGCGACCCCGGACGGCAGCGACGGCTTCGTCCGGACCGACGACGGCGGCGCATTCCCGGTCTCGGTCGACGCCTCCGGCGCGCTGCCGGCGGAGCTCGCCCTCGCCTTGGCGCAGGCCCAACGCGATGGAAGCCTGCCGGTGGAAATCCGTCTCGAGCGCGAAGCGACGGACGCCGAGCTCGCGCGATGGCAACGCGACGCCGGGGTGGCGATCGTGCGCGGCGCCCCCTGGCGATGGACCGCGGCGCCACCCGCCGCATTCGGCGACGCCGTCGATCTGCTGCAAGGGGACTTCGCGCTGACGCCGCCCGCGCCCCGCGGCAGTCGCGCGCGGCTGTTCGCGCCCGCGCTCGCCCTCGCGGCCGCCGCGCTCGCCGTGCACGTCGTCGCGACCGTCGGCGAATGGGGCTCGCTTCGCGTCGACGCCTGGCGCGCCGCGCGCGCCTGGCGCGCGCTCGCCGCCGATGCCGGCATCCCGCCGGACGCGGCCGCGACCCCCGCCGCCGCGCGCGCCGCGCTCGCGCAGCGCTACGCCGAACTGCGGCACGCGCACGGGCTCGCGGCGCCCGACGACGCGCTGCCGCTGCTCGCCCGCGCCGCGCCGGCGCTGCGCGCGCTTCCTGCGGGAAGCGTCAAGACGGCGACGTACGCCGACGGTCACTGGACGCTCGATCTCGCGCGGGCGGACGCGGCCGCCGTCGAGGAGCTCGACGCGCGGCTGCGCCAATCAGGTGTTCCGGCGCTCCTCGCGACGACCGCCGCCGGCGTTCGCGTGCGGCTCGGAGCGCTGTGATGGGCAGCGTGCCCACGCTGTTGCGCGCGCCGCCGCCGCTCGCGAGCTGGTGGTCCGCCAAATCCCCGGGCGAGCGGAGGCTCGTCGCCGGCACCGCCGCGCTCGCGGTCGCGCTCGTCGGCTGGCTTCTCGTGTGGCAGCCCCTCGTGCGCGACATCGCGGCGCTGCGCACCGCAAACGCGCGCGGCGCCGTGGCGCTCGCCGAGACGCGGCGGATGGCCGACGACCTCGCGGGGCTTGCCCGGACGACCGCACCCGCCGCGCCCGGCGATCCCCGCGCCGACTTCGAACGCGTCGTCGCGCAGCGAGGCCTGCGCGCCGCGCTCGCGCAGCAGGAATGGAAGGAAGGACGCCTCAACGTCGCGTTCAACGCCGTCGCCTTCGACGCGCTCGTGGGGACTCTCGAGGCGCTGCAGCGGGAAGCGCGGCTCCGCGTCGTTTCCGCGACGATCGCGGCGCGCGTGGAGCCCGGCGCCGTGCGCGCGGAACTCGTGCTCGCGCGCTGAGGCGCTGCCCGATGCGCCGGGCGCTCGTCGTCGTCGCCGCCATCGTCGTCGTCCTCGCGGCGATCGCCGCGTTCGCTCCGGCCGCGCTCGTCGGCGTCGCCGTCGAGCGGCTGAGTCGCGGCGCGGTGTCGATCGCGGAATCGGACGGGACCGTCTGGCACGGCCGAGGGACGCTCGACGTGCAGGGGGCGGCGCGCGTTCCGCTCGAGTGGCGCCTCGATCCGTTCGCGCTCGCGCGCGGCGAAGCGCGGATGGCCATCGCGCCGCCCTCCCCCGCGCTGGCCTCGCCGCGCGCCGACTTCAGCGCGCGCCAGGACGCCGTGACCGTGCGCGCGCTCGACGTCGCGCTGCCCGCGCAAGCGATCGCCGCGCTCGCGCCGCGCGCGGCCGTCCGCCTCGAAGGCGAGCTTCGCGTTACGTCGCCTTCGCTCGAGTGGGCGCGGGGCTCCATCGGGGGCGCCGCGCGGGTCCGTTGGAGCGACGCGCGCTTCGCGATCG
>DASQBO010000256.1:0-1746 GCA_035635175.1 Casimicrobiaceae bacterium
GAAGATTTCGGAAATGCACGTGCTCCGGAAGCAGGGGGATGCCCTCGGCGCGCTCGCGATGGTGACGGTGGACAACCCGATGTGTCCCGGAACCGGCCACCGGATCTGCAACGACTGCATGAAGAGCTGCATCTACCAGAAGACCGAGCCGGTCGACGTGCCGCAGGCGGAAACGCGGATCCTGAAGGACGTGCTCGCGCTGCCGTGGGGCTTCGAGGTCTACAGCCTGCTCACGCGGTGGAATCCGCTGAACCTGCGTCGGCCCCTGCCGTTGCCCGCGACGGGAAAGCGCGTTCTGGTCGTGGGGATGGGCCCCGCCGGCTTCACGCTCGCGCATCACCTGCTCAACGACGGTCACACGGTCGTCGGCGTCGACGGGCTCAAGATCGAGCCGCTCGAGCCCGCGCTCGCGGGGATCACCTCCGCCGGCGAGCGCGTGCCGTTCGCGCCGGTGCGCGACGTCGCCGCGCTCGCCGAGCCGCTCGAAGCGCGGCGGATGGCGGGCTTCGGCGGCGTGGCCGAGTACGGCATCACGGTGCGCTGGGACAAGAACTTCCTGAAGCTGATCAGGCTCCTGCTCGAGCGCCGTTCCCGCTTCGGGCTGCACGGCGGCGTGCGCTTCGGCGGAACGCTCGATGCAGAAGACGCGTTCGCGCAAGGCTTCGACCACGTCGCGATCGCCGCGGGCGCCGGCAAACCGACGGTGCTCGAGCTGCCCAATGGCCTCGCCAGCGGGGTGCGCACCGCGTCGGACTTCCTGATGGCGCTGCAGCTCACGGGAGCGGCGCGGGCCGACTCGCTCGCGAACATGCAGCTGCGGCTGCCCGTGATCGTCGTCGGCGGCGGGCTGACCGCGATCGACACGGCCACCGAGGCGCTCGCCTACTATTCGGTGCAAGTCGAGAAGTTCCTCGCGCGCTACGAAACGCTGGCGGCCGAGCGCGGCACGGCCGCGGTCGAGGCCGTGTGGACGGAGGAGGAGCGCGCGGTCGCCGCGGAGTTCCTCCTCCACGCACGCGCGCTCCGCGCCGAGCGCGCCGCCGCGAAGCGCGAGGGCCGTGCGGCGCGCACCGTGGAATTGCTGCAAGGCTGGGGCGGCGTCACGATTGCGTATCGCCGCCGCCTGATCGACAGCCCGGCGTACACGCTGAACCACGAGGAGGTCGGCAAGGCGCTGGAGGAGGGCATCCGCTTCGCGGAGGGATTGACTCCGGTCGCGATCCGCACGGACGACGCCGGCCGGGCCTGCGCGCTCGAGGTGTCGGAGCAGCACAACGACGGCGACGGCGTCTGGCACGAGCGTGCGCGGCTGACGCTGCCTGCGCGCACGATCCTGATCGCCGCCGGCACGCAGCCCAACACGGTGCTCTCGCGCGAGGACGCCGCGCACTTCCACCTCGACGGCAAGTTCTTCCGGCTTCTCGACGAGGAGGGCCGGCCGGTGGCGCCGGTCAAAGGGCTTGCGAAGCCCGCCGCGCCGGCGGTGTTGACGGACATCCGCGCCGACGGCCGGGCGACGAGCTTCTTCGGCGACCTCCATCCGTCGTATGCGGGGAACGTCGTCAAGGCAATGGCGAGTGCGAAGCAGGGCGCGCCGATCGTGACGCGGATGCTCGCACGCGTCGCCCGCGCTTCCGCGGTCGACGACGCAACGTTCCTCGCGCGCATCGGGCGGGAGCTCCGCGCGACGGTCGTCAAGGTCGAGCGGCTCACGCCGGCGATCGTCGAAGTCGTCGTGCACGCGCC
>DASQBO010000257.1:0-4321 GCA_035635175.1 Casimicrobiaceae bacterium
CGGCGCCGAGACGCCGTTCACGCGCGGCTCGCGATAGCCGCGCGAGTCGTCGCCGCCGGGCAGCTTCTCGACCTTGATCACGTCGGCGCCGAGGTCGGCGAGCAGCGCGCCGCACGTGGGGCCGGCCATGATCTGCGCGAGCTCGAGCACACGCATGCCGGCGAGCGGCCCGGAGCGCGGCTCGTTGCTCATCGGCCGCGGAATTGCGGCTTCGTCTTCGCGAGGAACGCCGCGTAGCCCGTGCGGAAGTCCTCGGTGTCGAAGCAGTCGAAGCACTCGTCCTCTTCCGCCGCCGACAGGGGGCGGGGATCGGCGAGCCGCCGCGCGAACTTCTTGTGCCAGCGGGCGACGAGCGGCGCGCCCTCGGCGATGCGCTCCGCAGTCGCGCGCGCCTCCACCGCGACCTCGGCATCCGGCACGACGCGGGTGACGAGGCCCTTCGCGAGCGCTTCGGTCGCGTCGAGGATGCGCCCTTCGAGCAGCAGCTCGAGCGTCACCGCGCGGCCGACGAGGTCCACGAGCGGCGCCATCTCCGCATAGGCCATCACGAGCCCGAGGTTCTTGATCGGTGCGCCGAACCGGCTCCCGGCGCCGCAGATCCGGAGGTCGCAGAGCGCCGCGATCTCGAGTCCGCCGCCCACGCAGATGCCGTGGATCTGCGCGACGAGGGGATGGCGGCACGCGGCCAGCGCGCGCGCCGTCCCGTGCATCACCGCGCCGTAGGCGATCGCCTGCGACTTGTTCGCGCGCGTCGTCGCGAACTCGCCGATGTCGTTGCCGGGCGAGAACGCCTTCTCGCCCGCGCCGCGGATGACGATGCAGCGCACGCCGTCGTCGGCGGAAAGCGCGGCGACTGCCGCTCCCAGATCGCGCCACATCGACTTCGTGAGCGCGTTGAGCTTGGCCGGACGGTCGAGGACGACCGTGGCGACGGGGCCGTCGCGTGCGAGCGAGATCGTGCCGTCCACGGCAGCCTCAGCGGTAGAAGAGCTCGACGAGCCCGAGGCCCGTCACCGGAACGTAGGTCACCATGAGCAGCACGGCGACGAGCACGGCGATGAACCAGACGTTGACGCGGGTCACCGCCCAGATCGACTCCCTCGCAATCGAGCTCGCGACCATTAGCACGCTCGCGACCGGCGGCGTCTGCTGGCCGATGCCCAGGTTGACGGTGACGATGAGGCCGAAGTGCACGGGGTCGATGCCGACCGACCTCACGAGCGGCATCACGACCGGCACGACGAGGATGATCGCCGCGGCGGAGTGCAGGAACATGCCCAGGAGCAGGAACAGGAGGTTCAGGAGCGCGAGCACGAGCCACTTGTTGCGCGTCATCTCGGACACGGCGCGGGCGAGCGCCTGCGGCGCCTGGACCTCGGTGAGATACGTGCCGAGGAGCGCGCTCGTGGCGACGAGCAGCATCACCACGGCGGTCTGGATCGCGCCGTCGATCAGGGCCTTCCGCAGCTCCGCGGCGTCGAGCTCGCGGTAGATGACGAGGCCGACCGCCAGCGCCGCCGCGACCGCCAGCGCCGCCCCCTCGGTCGCGGTGACCACGCCGCCGAAGATGCCGCCCAGAATGATGATCGGCAGCAGGAACGCCCACAACGCCTCGCGCGCGGTGCGGCGGACGCGCGCCCACGAGAACGCGTCCTCGCGCGGAAGGTCGTAGCGGCGGGCGAAGACGTACGCCATTCCCATGAGTCCGAAGCCGCCGATGATGCCCGGCACGATGCCGGCGACGAAGAGCTGGACCACCGAGGTCTCCGCCATCACCGCGTAGAGGATCATCGGGATCGACGGCGGGATGATCACCGCGAGCGTCGCAGCGGACGACATCACGGCCGCGGCGAACGGCGCCGGATAGCCCTTGGCCTTCATCCCCGGGATCAGGATCGAGCCCAGCGCGGCGACGTCGGCGACCGCGGAGCCCGAGATCTCGGCGAAGAACAGCGACGCGCCGATCGACACGTGCGCGAGCCCGCCGCGAATCCAGCCGAAAACCGCAGACGCGAACGCGATGAGCCGGCGCGAGATGCCGGACGCGTTCATGATGGCGCCCGCGAGGATGAACAGCGGGATGGCGAGAAGCGGGAAGCTCGTCGCGCCGTTGTAGGTGACGACGGCGAGGTTGGGCAGGATCGTCACGCCGTGCGTCGCGACCATCGCGATCACGGCGACGACGCCGAGCGAGACCGCGATCGGCACGTTGACGAGCACGAGCGCCAGCACCGCCGCGAAGAGTCCCAGCATGATGCCCATCCGGAACCTCAGTGCAGGCCGTCGGCGAGCGCGGCGCCGGGCGCAGGGGGCGCCGCGGTCCGGGCCACGAGGAGATCGGCCAGGTGCGTCGCCTCGGCGATCACGATGAGCGCGGCCGAGATCGGGATCACCGACTGCACGACGGCCATCGACACCGCCGGGAGGCTCACCATCGAATCGGTCGCGAGGATCGGGAGGATCGACGCGCCGACGGTCCCGAGGAGAATGAAGAACGCTATCACGACGACCTGCGCGACGATCGACAGCGCGCGGCGCGCGGCCGGCGGCATCGCCTCGACGAGCTCGGGGCAACCGATGTGCGCGCGGCGTACCGACGCGAGCGCGGCGCCGTAGAAGGTGAGCCACGCGAGCAGCGCGGACGCCACCTCGTCGTACCAGCTGAGCGAGTGCCCGAGGGCGCGGAACGCAACGCCCGCGGTGACCTCGACGAACAGCACGACCATCAGCGCCCCGACCACCCACTCGAGCAGCCGGCCGTAGCGCTCGCGGAACCGCCCGAGCGCCGTGGCGAGCCGCGCTCCCCGCTCTGCCGGAGCCACCCGTTATTTCCCGAGCGCGACCGCGCGGTCGATGACGTCCTTCGCCCCGGCGACTTCCTTGCCGAACTCGTCGTAGATCGGCTTGCTCGCGGCGATGAACGCGTCCTTGTCGACGTCGTTCACCTGCATGCCCGCCTGCTTGAGCTTGCCGAGCAGCTCCGTATCGTCGGCCGCGGCCGTCTGGTAGACGTAGGCCTGCAACTCCTTCGCCGTTTCCTCGAGGACCTTGCGGACGTCGGCGGGCAGCGACTCCCACTTCGTCCTGCCCACGGTCAGGTACGCCGGGGTGTAGACGTGGCCCGACAGCGACAGGTACTTCTGCACCTCCTGGAACTTCGCCGAGTAGATCTGCGTGAACGGATTCTCCTCGCCGTCCATCACGCCCGTCTGCAGCGCGGTGAACACCTCGGAGAACTTCATCGGGCTCGGGTTCGCGCCGTACGCCTGGAACATCTTCACCCGCCACTTTCCGCCGGGGACGCGAAGCTTGATGCCGGCGAGATCGGCGGGGACCTTGATCGGCCGCTTGTTGTTCGTGATCTGGCGGAAGCCGTTCTCCCACACGGCGAGCACCTTGAGCCCCTTCTTCTCGGCCTCGGGCTCGAGCTTCGACCAGAAGATCTCCTTCTCGATGCGCTGCATGTGCGCGCGATCCTTGACGAGATAGGGCATCTCGAAGACGCCGAAGAGGTCGACCTGCGAGCTCATCACGGTCGACGGCACCGCCATGTCGAGCGTTCCGAGCTTGAGCTTCTGGATCATCTCCTCGTCGCTGCCGAGCTGGCTCGAGCCGTAGGTGACGACCTTCGCCTTGCCGCCGAGCTTCGCGTTGGCCCGCTTCGCGTACTCGTCTGCGCTCTTCTGGAACAGCGAGCCCGGCTCACCGACGTGGCCGAGCTTGATCTCGACCTGCGCCACGGTCGGCGCGGCGACCAGGAGCGCGAGCGCGGCCAGCGCCGCGCGGAAGCCTGCGGTCTTCATGTTGAGCATCCTCCTCCAGTGAAATCGAATCGGCGCGCTCAGTGGAGCGCCTTCGCGCCGCGCGCTCCGGCATTCGCGCTCGGGGCGGCCCTTCGCGCTCATGCGGCGCGCCTGTGGGGGGCCGTGGCGGCGCTCGCGGCGGCCTGCCGCAGGTACGCGAGCGCCTCGGTCACCCCGCTTGCGCGATGGGGAACGTTCCTCACCGC
Organism: Casimicrobiaceae bacterium; assembly: GCA_035635175.1. Classification (GTDB taxonomy): domain Bacteria; phylum Pseudomonadota; class Gammaproteobacteria; order Burkholderiales; family Casimicrobiaceae; genus CAIWHR01. The sequence goes on from DASQBO010000257.1 coordinate 4,010, forward strand.
GAGCCCCATCTCGACACCGCACAGCGTGCCGCACAGCATGAGGTCGTTGAACCAGCCGAGATGTCCGATCCGGAACACGCGGCCGGCGAGCTTGCCCAGTCCCGTCCCGAGCGAAAGGTCGAAGCGCGCGAGGATCTCCTTGCGCAGCGCGTCGGCGTCGTGACCGTCCGGCATCAGCACGGCGGTCAGCGACCCGCTGTATTCGGCGGGAGCGCGGCACAGGACCTCGAGCCCCCACGCGCGCACGGCGCAGCGGGTCGCTTCCGCGTGGCGCGCGTGGCGAGCGAACACGTTGGGCAGCCCTTCCTCGCG
>DASQBO010000258.1:0-1645 GCA_035635175.1 Casimicrobiaceae bacterium
CCACATCTTCTGGAGCTCGTCCGGCTGCGTGAGCAGCTCTTCCTTACGCGTGCCCGAGCGGTTGATGTTGATCGACGGGAACACGCGCTTCTCGGCGATACGGCGATCCAGGTGGATCTCCATGTTGCCGGTGCCCTTGAATTCCTCGTAGATCACGTCGTCCATCCGCGAGCCGGTGTCGATCAGCGCCGAGGCGATGATCGTGAGCGAGCCGCCTTCCTCGATGTTGCGCGCGGCGCCGAAGAAGCGCTTCGGCCGCTGCAGCGCGTTCGCGTCGACGCCGCCGGTCAGCACCTTGCCCGAGGCGGGTACCACGGTGTTGTAGGCGCGCGCGAGCCGCGTGATCGAGTCGAGCAGGATCACGACGTCCTTCTTGTGCTCGACCAGGCGCTTCGCCTTCTCGATCACCATCTCGGCGACCTGCACGTGGCGGGTCGCAGGCTCGTCGAAGGTCGACGACACGACCTCGCCGCGTACGGTCCGCTGCATCTCGGTCACTTCCTCGGGCCGCTCGTCGATGAGGAGCACGATCAGGACCACGTCGGGATAGTTCGCCGCGATCGAGTGCGCGACGTGCTGCAGCATCACCGTCTTGCCCGACTTCGGCGACGACACGAGCAGACCGCGCTGGCCCTTGCCGATCGGCGCGATGATGTCGATGATGCGGCCGGTCATGTTCTCCTCGGCCTTGATGTCGCGCTCGAGCGTGAGCGGCTCGTCGGGGAAGAGCGGCGTCAGGTTCTCGAACAGGATCTTCGACTTCGCGTTCTCGGGCGGCTCGCCGTTGACCTTGTCGACCTTGACCAGCGCGAAGTAGCGCTCGCCGTCCTTGGGCGTGCGGATCTCGCCCTCGATCGTGTCTCCGGTGTGCAGGTTGAAACGCCGGATCTGCGAAGGCGAGATGTAGATGTCGTCGGTGCCGGCGAGGTAGCTCGTGTCCGGCGAGCGGAGGAAGCCGAAGCCGTCGGGCAGGATCTCGAGGGTGCCGTCGCCGAAGATGCTCTCGCCCTTCTTCGCCTGCTGCTTCAGCATCGCGAAGATGAGGTCGTGCTTGCGCATCCGGTTGGCGCCCTCGAGCTCGTTGGCGTTGGCGATGTCGACCAGCTCGGTGACCGGCTTGGACTTGAGTTCTGAGAGGTGCATGGTGGCGCGCGGAAAGGGCGGGAGCGGCGTCGTGCCGCGGAGGGGAGTGCGGGGAGTTTTCGGGCCCGGGAAGGCTTCCCGGGAAGGCGCCGGAATCGTCAGGCGGCGCCCTGAAGCCTGCCGCGGAGCGGCCCCGGGAAAACCGGGGCCCGGCGCGGCACGAAGGTCAGCCTAGCGGGTTCAGAGGTTGCTGTCAACAAACGCGGCGAGCTGGGACTTCGACAGCGCGCCGACTTTCTGGGCATGCGCCTTGCCGCCCTTGAACAGGATGAGCGTCGGGATGCCGCGGATGCCGAACTGGGTGGTCGTGCCCGGGTTGGCGTCGATGTCGAGCTTCGCGACCGTGAGCTTCCCTGCGTAGTCGCGGGCGAGGTCCTCGAGCACCGGCGCGATCATCTTGCACGGGCCGCACCATTCGGCCCAGTAGTCGACGAGTACCGGGGTCTGCGATTGCAGGACGTCCTTCTCGAACGTCGCGTCGGAAACGTGCTTGATCTGGCCG
>DASQBO010000259.1:0-5489 GCA_035635175.1 Casimicrobiaceae bacterium
TTCTGCGCCCGCTCGACCGCGAGGGCGCCGCCGAGGCTGTCGGCGAGGGGGATCTCGACCTGGACGTGCTTGCCCGCGCGCAGGCACTGCTCCGCCTGCGCCGCATGGAGCTGCGTCGGCGTGGCGAGGATCACGGCGTCGACGTCGGACCGTGCCAGGCTCTCGCCCAGGTCGGTCGCGACGTGCGCGATGCCGAACTTCCGCGCGACCTCCTGCGTCGGCTCGAGCACCCGCCCCACGAGCGAGGTCACCTTCACGCCGTCGATCTTGGCGAGGGCCTCGAGATGCTTGACGCCGAAGGCGCCGGCGCCGGCCAGGCAGATGTTCATCGCGGGTTTTCGAAGATGATGTGCCCGACCGCCGTATTCGACGCGGGTACGTGATAGAAGCGGTACACCTCGCGCGCGTCGGCGGCGAGCGCGCCGCGCATGATGAGCCACATCACGAGCTCGATGCCTTCCGAGCCCGCCTCGCGCACGTATTCGAGGTGCGGCAGCCGCGCGAGCCCCTCCGGATCGGAGGTGAGGCGGTCGAGGAAGCGCGTGTCGAACTCGCGGTTGATGAGCCCCGCGCGCGGCCCCTGCAGCTGATGCGACATCCCTCCCGTGCCCCAGACCATCACGTCGAGGTCGGCGTCGAACGACTCGACCGCCTTGCGGATCGCCCGGCCCAGGTTCCAGCAGCGGTTGCCGGTCGGGGGCGGATACTGGACGACGTTGACGGCGAGCGGGATCACCTTGCACGGCCACGCGGCGGGCCGGCCGAACATGAGCGACAGCGGCACGGTGAGCCCGTGGTCGACGTCCATCCGGTTGACGATCGTCATGTCGAATTCGTCGAGGATCGTGGACTGCGCGACATGCCAGGCGAGCTCCGGGTGGCCCTCGACGACCGGCACGGGGCGCGGCCCCCAGCCCTCGTCCGCGGGCGCGAAGGATTCGGCGCAGCCGATCGCGAACGTCGGAATGATTTCCAGCGAGAACGCCGACGCGTGGTCGTTGTAGACGAGGACGACGACGTCGGGCTCGTGCTCCGCGATCCAGCGCCGGGAGAACTCGTAACCGGCGAACACGGGCTTCCAGTACGGCTCGTCCGTCTTGCCGAGATCGATCGCGGCACCGACCGCCGGAATGTGCGACGTCGCGACGCCTGCGGTGATCCGTGCCATGGCGCTACTTCGTCCGGTCGGACTTGCTGCGGTTGCCGTGCGCCGGGCGGCCGCCGGCGATCATCATCGCCCGGTAGTCGTCTTCCGGCATGCCCGTCATCTTCGACGCGAGGTTCTGGAACGAGAAACCGTCGGTCGCGCCGATCTTCGCGAGGAAGTAGATGTTGCCGCCGAGCTCGATCATCCGATTGTAGTCGCGTGCGAGCACCGCCTCGCGCTGTGCCTCCGTCATCGGGAACCGCTGCAGGTAGGTGCGCTCGTCCGCCTTGAACGCCTCGCGGTTGGCCGCCTTCATGAGCGACATGCAGAACATGTTGAGATGGTAGCCGAGCCGCGACTGGGTCGCGTCGAAGACCACCGTCCCGGGGATGTCCTTGAAGGCTTCCGTGTAGGTCTTGGGCACCGGGGGTCAGCTCCAGTAGAGGCGCAGCGGGTTGTCGACGAGCAGTTTCTTCCGGAGCTCCGGCGTCGGTGCGATCTTCGGCACGAAGTCGACGAGCTTGCCGTCGTCGGGCATGTGCGTCTTCATGTTCGGATGCGGCCAGTCCGTGCCCCAGAGCACGCGATCCGGGAAAGCCTCCACGATCCGCCGCGCGAACGGCACGACGTCGTCGTACCCGGGGGGGCCCGACTTCGAGAGGCGCTCGGGGCAGCTCACCTTGGACCAGACGTTCGGGTGCTCGGCCAACAGGCGCACGAAACGCTCGAATTCCGGCCCGTCGACCGGCTTACCGACGTCCGGTCGCCCCATGTGATCGACGACGACCGTGGTCGGCAGGCTCGTGAAGAAGTCCCGGAGCTCGGGCAGGTCCTGCGCTTCGAAGTACACGACGACGTGCCAGCCAAGCGGCGCGATGCGCTGTGCGATCTCCGCGAGCACCTCTCGCGGCGTGAAATCGACGAGCCGCCGGACGAAGTTGAAGCGGGTGCCGCGCACGCCCGCGGCGTGGAGCGCCGCGAGCTCGTCGCCGGTGACGTCGCGGGCGACGGAGGCGACGCCGCGCGCGCGCCCGCCCGAGTTCACGAGTGCGTCGACGAGCGCCCGGTTGTCGTTGCCGTGGCACGTCGCCTGGACGATCACGTTGCGCTCGAAGCCCAGAAAGTCGCGCAGCGCGAAGAGCTTCTCCTTCGGCGCGTCGCAGGGCGTGTACTTGCGCTCGCGCGCGTACGGGAAGACGGCGCCGGGGCCGAACACGTGGCAGTGTGCGTCGACGGCGCCCCGCGGCACGGCGAAGGCGGGCTTCGACGGCGCAGGGTCGAACGGCAGGTAATCGGCGTCCACGAGGAGATCTTCGGGTTTCAGGCTCTATCTTTTCGTCGGCCAGCATTCCGGCGCTGCAGAAATCGGGGCCTCGCCTCGGCGTTCAGTCCACGTATTTCAGGCCGGCCTTGGCAAGCGTGTCGCGCATCCCGTAGAGGTCGAGGCCGAGCTCGCCCGCGGCGAGGCGCCTGCGATTCGCGTCTTCCTTCGTCTCGCGAGCGGCCGCCGCTTCCGCGACCGCAGCGACGCTGGCGCGCGGCACGACGACGACGCCGTCGTCGTCGGCGAGGATCGCGTCGCCCGGCTCGACCAGCATCCCGGCGCACACCACGGGCACGTTGACGGAGCCGAGCGTCGACTTCACGGTGCCCCGCGCGCAGATCGCGCGCGACCAGACGGGAAACTTCATCGACGACAGCGTCGCGACGTCGCGCACGCCCGCGTCGATGACGAGGCCGCGCGCGCCGCGGGCGCGATACGACGTCGCGAGCAGGTCGCCGAACATCCCATCGTCGTTGTCGGTGGTGAGGCCGACGACCACGATGTCGCCGGGCCGGATCATCTCGGCGACGACGTGCAGCATCCAGTTGTCGCCGGGCTGCGCGAGCGCCGTGACCGCGGTCCCGCACGCCGCCGCGCCCGGGTAGATCGGTCGCATGTAGGACCTGAGCAAGCCGGTACGCCCCTGCGCCTCGTGCACGGTCGCGACGCCGAAGCGCCCGAGTCGCTCCACCGCCGCCGCGTCGGCGCGCTCGATGTTGCGCACTGCGATCCCGAGCTTCCCGAACTCGCTCATGCCTGCCCCCGTCTTCTCGCCCGATACGACGTCTCGCAGCAGTGTGCGCTCCGGGGGTCGGAGTTGAAAAGCGCTATGGAGGGTCTAGCAGTTATGCCGTTCCGGCATGAATCCGGGACGTGGCAATCTTCGCACCCGCTCGCGGCCCGGCCCCGGTCCCTCACGCGGGTTCCATTCCGTGGCGTCGCTTCGCCGCGGCGGCCGCGGGGGACGCCAGGAAGGCGAGCAGCTCGCGTGTCGCGTCGCGCCGCGCCGACGTCCCCGCCACCCCTCCCGAGAACGTCGTGACGACCTGGATCGCCGGCGGAAGAGGCCCCACCACCTCGATGCCGTCGAGAGGCATGAGCTCGGCAAGCTGCTGGAACCCGAGCTCGACCTTGCCCTGCGCCACCAGCGTTCCCACCGGCACGCCGGGCGGCGCCTGCACGACGCGGGGCGCGACTGCGTCCGCGATGCCCCAGCGCTCGAACAGCCTGGAAAGATAGGCACCGCTCGGGCCCGTCGAATAGCTCAAGCTGCGCGCCGCGAGGACGGCACGGCGTACCGCCTCCTCCGAGCCGATGTCGGGCCGCGGCGCACCCGCGCGGACCGCGATCGCGACGCCGGAGCGGACGAGATCGACGCGGCTCCCGGCGAGGATCCGCGCCTCCTCCGTGAGCTTTTCGATCGCGTCCGAGGCCAGCACCACCGCATCGAACGCTTCGCCCGCGCGCACGCGGCGGGCCGCGTCGACGCCGCCCACCGCCTCGAGCTCGACCGCGAGCGACGAGCGGACCTCGAACGCCGCGACGAGCTCGGCCAGCACCAGGCGCGTGGCCATCGAAGACACGATCTTGAGCGGGGCGGTCATCGAAGCTCGGTCGAGCCGGTCGGCGGCGGCGGATGCCGGCCGTGCGCAGTGTGCGCCCGCACGCCGGTCTTGCGAAACCGCTATTGCTACACTAGCAGTTATGCCGAAACCGCATCGGAGGAGGGAAATCGGCATCGGCTCGCCGTCCCCTTCTGCATGGACCTGAAGCAGCTCGAATACTTCGTCGCGGTCGTCGACCTGGGCGGTTTTTCCCGCGCAGCGCGGCTCCTCAACGTCGCGCAGCCGGCGATCAGCCGGCAAGTCCGGGGACTCGAGGTCGAGCTTCGCCAGAATCTGCTCGTGCGCAACGGCCGCGGCGCGGCGCCGACGGAAGCCGGCAAGCGGCTGCTCGCGCACGCGCGGGGCATCCTGCAGCAGGTCGAGCGGGCCCGCGCGGAGGTCGACGAGATCAAGGGTGCGCCCGTCGGCCACGTCGTCGTCGGCCTGCCGCCGACGCTCGCCCGCCTCCTCACCGCGCCAATCGTCCGCGAATTCCGGCCGCGCTTCCCGCGCGCGACGCTGGCGATCGTCGAGGGGCTGTCGTCGTCGATGCACGAGTGGCTGCAGGTCGGCCGGATCGACGTCGGCCTGCTCTACAATCCCGCACCGTCACCGGCCGTGGACGCGCGTCCGCTGCTCGAGGAGCCGCTCTACTTCGTCACGCGGCGCGGCAAGGAGAGCCGCGGGCGCGCGCTGCCCCTGTCGGAGCTGCCGCGCCACCCGCTGATCATTCCCAGCCGTCCGAACGCGATCCGGATGCTGGTGGAGACGCGCCTCGCCGCGCTCGGACAGAAGCCGCAGGTCGCGATGGAGATCGACGCCGTCTCGGCGATCCTCGAGCTGGTCGCCGAGGGCCACGGTTCGGCGGTGCTCTCGCCGCGCGCGCTCGCGGGCGCTGCCGTGGCGCGGCGGCTCGTGTCGCTGCCGATCGTCAAGCCGCGGATCGCGAGCACGCTCACGCTCGCGACCTCCGCGCAGCGCCCGTCGACGCCGCTTCAGCAGGCGACCGTCGCGCTGATAGAGGCGACGACGCGAAGCGCACTGGCGCCCGGATAATGGGCGGTTCCAGATCGGAGGAGGCACGCCCATGACCGCGCAACGAACCCTCGACGACAAGCGCCTCGCCGTGATCGGCTTCGGCGAAGCCGGCCGGATCCTCGCCGCCGGGCTGGCCGCGTCCGGTCGGTTCGACGTGTCGGCCTACGACATTCTCGTCGGCGACGCCGCCGGCCGCGGACCGATGCTCGCGGCGGCCGCCGAACGCAACGTGACAATGGCCGAGTCGCACCGCGAGGCGATCGCCGGCGCCCGCCTCATCGTGTCCGCGGTCACGGCGACCTCCTCGACCGACGTCGCGCGCGAGGCCGCCGCATCGCTCGTCCCGGGACAGATCTTCGCCGACCTCAATTCGGTG
>DASQBO010000260.1:0-2757 GCA_035635175.1 Casimicrobiaceae bacterium
CCTGGTAGTTGACGAGGTTGATCTTGCCCGTCTCCTTCGCGTTCACGATGAACTCGGGATGGAAGCGCGAGGCGACGATCGACGCGACGCGGGGCTCGGGGTGGAACTCGGCCGGCTCGACCGTCATGCCGCGCGTCGACACGATCTTGAGGGGCTTCAGCGTGTCGCCTTCCATGATCACGTACTGCGGCGGCCAGTACGAGCCGGCGATCGCGTACTTGTCCTCGTAGCCCTTGTACTTCGACGTCTCGACGGAGCGCGCCTCGAGGCCGATCTTGATCTCGGCGACGTTGTCGGGCTTCGCCATCCACAGGTCGATCAGGTTGATCCGCGCATCGCGGCCGATCACAAACAGATAGCGGCCCGACGCGGAGAGCCGCGAGATGTGCACCGCGTACCCGGTCTTGACGATGTTGATGATCTTCTTCGAGTCGCCGTCGATCAGCGCGACCTCGCCGGAGTCACGCAGCGTCACCGAGAAGAGGTTGTCGATGTTGTAGGCGTTCATCTTCTTCTTCGGACGCTGCGCCGGAGGCACGATTTCCTTCCACGTCGCCTCCATCTCCTTCATCCCGAATTCGGGCGGGGTGGGCGGCGTCTGCTGCACGTAGCGCGCCATCAGGTCGACCTCGGCCTCGGTTAGCTGCCCCGAGCTGCCCCAGTTCGGCATGCCGGCCGGCGAGCCGTACCCGATGAAGACCTTGAGGTATTCGGTGCCCTTGCCGAGCGTGATGTCGGGCGTGAGCGGCTTGCCGGTCGCGCCCTTGCGCAGCACGCCGTGGCATCCGGCGCAGCGCTCGAAATAGATGAGCTTGCCCTTGTCGAATTCCGCAGCCGTCATCGGCGGCGCCTTCGGGTTGATATCCTGGTGCATCGCTTCGCCGGCCAGAGGCGAGCTCGCGGCGCCTTCGTAGCGCATAAGCGGCGTTTCCTTGTGCCCTTCCTCAGCCTTGGCGGCGTCGCTGCCCGGAGCCGAAACCGGCGCCGCGGCCCCTTCCTTCTTTTCCTGCGCGAGCGCGCCGCCGATCGCGAACGGCAGCACGGCCAGCGCGAGCAACCCTGCGGCAAATTGAAGCTTCACTTTTCCGCTCCTTGCGTGTGTGTGGACGAGAACGGGCCCGATTCCCCCCGGCCCGCTCCGGGTTCGAACGATGCCCCCGCGCCCTGTGTCGTTCCTTGATGGATCTTAAGGATTCGGGGTCGTGCGGATCCCACAATCCCTCTCGTTCCCCTGCGGAAGAAGGCGTGCCATGCGATCGGCTTACCGGTCACGACCCCACCGTTCCCCGTCGTCGCGCGCGCCGCTCTACGCGATACCGCGCAACGGCGGCGCCTCACCGCGCCGCGCCGGCGCCGGCACCGTCCATCTCGTCGGCGCCGGCCCGGGTCATCCGGATCTCCTTACCGTTCGCGCCGCGCGTCTCGTCGCCGGCGCCGACGTGCTCGTCTACGATCGCCTCGTCGGCGCCGGGATCCTGGCGCTCGCGCGAAAGGACGCGCGGCGGATCTACGTCGGCAAGGCGCGCTCGCACCACGCGCTGCCGCAGGACGAGATCAACGCCCTCCTCGTGCGGCTCGCGGAGGAGGGCCGCGACGTCGTGCGGCTCAAGGGCGGCGACCCGTTCATCTTCGGGCGCGGCGGCGAGGAGGTCGACGCGCTGGTCGCCCGCGGCATTCCGTTCGAGGTCGTGCCGGGCGTCACCGCCGCATCAGGCGTCGCCGCGTATGCAGGCATCCCCCTCACGCACCGGGACCACGCGCACGCGGTGACGCTCGTCGCCGGGCACCTGAAGGACGGCACGATGGACCTCGACTGGCCCGCGCTCGCCCGGCCCGGCCAGACGGTCGTCGTCTACATGGGGCTGCTCGGGCTCCCCGTGCTCGCACGCGAGCTGATCGCGCACGGGCTTGCGCCGTCGACGCCGGCCGCGATCGTGCAGGCCGCGACGACGGCGAGCCAGCGGGTGATCACCGGAACGCTGTCCGATCTTCCCGGGCGCGCGCTCGACGCGCGTCTCGCACCGCCGACGCTGATCGTGATCGGCGAGGTCGTCGCGCGGCAGCGCACGTTCGCCTGGTTCGATCCGGCGACGGCCGTCGACGAGCCCCGCGACGCGGCAGTCGGCGCGGACTGAGCGGCTAGCAGCGGACGCCGGCGAGGCAGCAGCCGAGCTGCACCAGGATGGAGTCGGGCACCGGCAACTCGCCGGTGAGCACCCGTTCGATCGCGGCGGCGGTCGCCGCCGGGCCGCCGGCCGGCACCGGCAGAAACGATCCTGGCGTGACTTCCGACTCGCTGCCGGTCGCGACGCCCGCGATGAACGATTCGAGCCACGGCGCAGCCGGATCGACGAACGGCTCGCCTTCGGCCCCTGCAACGAGCAGCGCATTCGCCCCGGTCGCGGCCAGGACGTCGTGCATCCACGTTCGCTCCTGCGCACTGCGCGCGCCGATCACGCGATAGCCGTCGCCGCCAAACGGATCGACCAGGCGCACGAGCGCGGGTACGAGGCGATCGAGGTCCGAAGCGACGGAGGCGCTCCGCAGCCTGGGCAGGGTCGGGGCAAGCACGTCGACGGGCACGTAGGCGATGTCGTCGTGCTCGAGGCGCGCCTGCGCGTCGGCAAGATCTGTCGCGGGCTCGATGCCGAGCTCGAGCAGCACGGCGGCGGTCGTCATCGGAAGGGGACTGCCGCGCCCTGGCGCGCCGTGGATGCACACGGTGACGCCGTAGCGCTTGAGCAGCAGGGCGAGGAG
>DASQBO010000261.1:0-4511 GCA_035635175.1 Casimicrobiaceae bacterium
GGGGGATCGATTCGCGCCTTGGGGCGGCCCGGCGGCGCAGGAGTGGGCCCCCACGCTTGCGGCTGGCGCCGCTGCGCTGCCCCCCGAGGGGGATCGATTCGCGCCTTGGGGCGGCCCGGCGGCGCTCATACGGTGAACCCGCGAAGCAATCGTCGATTCTCATAATCGGCGCGCAGCAGCAGCGCGACGGCGACGCAGTTCGCGACGATGCCGGAGCCGCCGAAAGACAGCAGCGGCAGCGTGAGGCCCTTGGTCGGCAGCACGCCCATGTTGACGCCGATGTTGATGAACGCCTGCACGCCGAACCAGATGCCGATGCCCTGCGCCGTCAGCGCGGAAAACGGCCGGCCGAGCCGCGCCGCCTGCCGGCTGATCGCGTAGGCGCGGTAGAGCAGCCAGACGAAGAGCCCGAGGATCGCGAGCACGCCGGCGAAGCCGAGCTCCTCGGCGATCACCGCCAGCAGGAAGTCGGTGTGCGCCTCGGGCAGGTACAGGAGCTTCTCGACGCTCGCGCCCAGCCCGACGCCCCACCACTCGCCGCGGCCGAACGCGATCAGCGAATGCGAGAGCTGGTAGCCCTTCCCGAAAGGATCCGACCAGGGGTCGAGGAACGCGGCGAGCCGCTGCAGGCGGTACGGCGCGGCGACGAGGATCGCGGAGAGGCCGATCGGGAGCAGGAGCAGGAGGCAGAGGAACAGGCGCCAGTCGAGCCCGCCCAGGAAGAGGATCCCGAACGCGATCGCGACGATGACCACGAACGCGCCGAAATCGGGCTCGAGCAGCAGGAGCGCCGACGTCGCGACCGTCACCGCGAACAGCGGCAGGAAGCCGCGGAGGAGCGTCTGCCGCAGCGGCTGCTGCGCGTGCAGGAACGCGGCCTTGCGCACGGCGTAGCTCGCGGCGTAGAGGACGACGGCGAGCTTCATGAGCTCGGAGGGCTGCAGGTTCACGACGACGAGCGAGAGCCACCGGCGGCTGCCGTTCACCGAGCGGCCGATCCCGGGGACCAGCACCAGCACGAGCAGGACCACCGCGACGCCGAACAGCCACGGCGCCATCGCCTGCCACGCCTTCGTCGGCACCTGGAACGCGACCGCCGCGGCGAGGAGGCCGGCCACGACGAAGACGGCGTGGCGCGCGAGGAAGTACCACGCGCGGTAGCCGGTGTACGACGACGCCTCGGCGGTGGCGATCGACGCCGAGTACACCATGACGAGCCCCGCGGCGAGGAGGAGCAGCGTCGCCCACGCGAGCGAGGCATCCCACGTGAGCATCGCGCGCGGCTCGCGCGGCAGCGCGCGGAGCCCGGCGGTCGCGCGGGGCGCGGCGAACGGCCGCAGCATCCCGGTCGACGTGATCGCCTTACGCATGCGCGCCCTCCGCCGCTCGCGCGCGGACGAGCGACGCGAAGCGCAGGCCGCGCTCGACGTAGTTCGCGAACTGGTCGAGGCTCGCGCACGCGGGCGAGAGCAGCACCGCGTCGCCCGGCTGCGCGAGCGCGACCGCACGGGCGACCGCCGCGTCCAGCGTGCCGCAGCGCTCGACCGCCGCACGCGTGCCCGCGAGCGCGCGCTCGAGCGCGGGAGCGTCGCGGCCGATCAGGAGCACGGCGCGGCACCGGGCGTCGACGCTCGCGCGAAGCGGCGCAAAATCCTGACCCTTGCCGTCGCCGCCCGCGATCAGCACGACGGGGCGCCCGATGCCGTCGAGCGCGGCCTTCGTCGCGGCGACCGTCGTGCCTTTCGAGTCGTCGACGTAGGCGACGCCGCCCGCGTCGGCGATCCGCCGCATCCGGTGCGGCAGTCCCTCGAACGCGGCGAGCGCCGCGAGCACGTGGCGATCGATCTTCGCGACCGCCGAGACGAGCGCGAGCGCGGCGAGGGCGTTCTGCGCGTTGTGCCTCCCGACGAGCGTCAGGTCCGACGCGGGAACGAGCAGCGCGCCGCCGCGCGCGAGCCACACGCCGCCGCCGTCGGGGCCGCGGTCGACGAGACCCCACGCCTCCTCGGACTCGGGGACCCCCGCCCCGAAGGTCTGCACGAGCGAGCCCTCGCGCCGCATCGCGAGCGAACGCGGATCGTCGCGGTTCAGCACCTGGATGCCGCCGTGCGCGAAGATCCGCGCCTTCGCCGCGGCGTACGCATCGAGGCCCGGATAGCGGTCGAGGTGGTTCTCGGTGACGTTGAGGACGGTCGCCGCGACCGGCGCGAGCGAGCTCGTCGTCTCGAGCTGGAAGCTCGACAGCTCGAGCACGTACAGGTCGGGCCAGCGGCCGTCGCCGGGCAACGCCTCGAGCACCGCGTCGCCGATGTTGCCCGCGACGACGGTCGCGAGCCCCGCGGCCCGCGCGAGCGCACCGGCGAGCGCGGTCACCGTGGTCTTGCCGTTCGACCCGGTGATCGCGATCACCCTGGACTGCGACGGCAGCGCGCGGGCGAAGAGCTCGACGTCGCCGACGAGCTCCGCGCCGTGCGCGACCGCCGCCGCGATGAACGGCTGGTCCTTTGGAATGCCGGGGCTGATCGCGACCAGGTCGGCGCCGGCCAGCGTCGCCGCGCCGAAGGGCCCCGTCGTCACGCGGACGTCCGGCAGCGCCGCGCGGAGCCGGTCGACGAACGGCGGCGCGGGCCGCGTGTCCGCGACGCGCACCGTCGCGCCGCGCGCCGCGAGGTGTCGCGCGAGCGAGAACCCGGTGAGCCCGAGGCCCAGCACGACGGCGTTGCGGTTCGCGTAGTCCATCAGCGCAACTTCAGGGTCGAGAGCCCGAACAGCACGAGCAGCATCGTGATGATCCAGAAGCGGACGACGACCTGATTCTCCTTCCACCCTTTCAGTTCGTAGTGATGGTGGATCGGCGCCATCCGGAACACGCGGCGGCCGGTCAGCTTGAACGACGCGACCTGGATCATCACCGACAGCGTCTCGACGACGAACACGCCGCCCATGATGAAGAGCACGATCTCCTGGCGGACGATGACGGCCATCGTGCCGAGGGCGGCCCCGAGCGACAGCGCGCCGACGTCGCCCATGAACACCTCCGCCGGATACGCGTTGAACCAGAGGAAGCCGAGCCCGGCGCCCGCGAGCGCGCCGCAGATCACCGCGAGCTCGCCCGCGCCGGGGATCAGCGGAAACTGGAGGTAGCGCGCGAAGATCGCGTTGCCGCTCACGTAGGCGAAGATGCCGAGCGCGGAGCCGATCATCACCGTCGGCATGATCGCGAGGCCGTCGAGGCCGTCGGTCAGGTTGACGGCGTTGCTCGTGCCGACGATCACGAAGTAGGTGAGCGCGATGAAGCCCCAGACGCCGAGCGGATAGGACACGGACTTGAAGAACGGAACGATCAGGTCCGCCTTCGGCGACAGGCTCACGTTGAAGCCGCTGCCGATCCAGTCGAAGACGAGTCTCTGCACCTGCGCGTTGTCCGACGCCGACACCGAGAACGCGAGGTACGCGGCGGCGACGAGGCCGACCAGCGACTGCCAGAAGAACTTCTGCCGCGCCGGGAGGCCCTTCGGATTGCGCCGGACGACCTTGCGCCAGTCGTCGATCCATCCGATCGCGCCGAACGCGAGCGTGACGAGCAGCACGATCCACACGAACCGGTTCGCGAGGTCGCCCCAGAGCAGCGTCGTCACCGCGATCGACACCAGGATCAGCGCGCCTCCCATCGTCGGCGTGCCGGCCTTGGGCAGGTGCGTCTGCGGGCCGTCGTCGCGCACCGCCTGGCCGATCTTCATCCGCGACAGCCACGCGATCATCCGCGGCCCCACGATGAACGAGATGAAGAGCGCCGTCATGCAGGCGAGCACCGCGCGCAGCGTGAGGTAGCCGAACACGTTGAACGCGCGCACGTCCTTCGCGAGGAGATCGGCGAGCCAGAGCAGCATCAGTGCGCCCCTGCCGCGGGAACCGCACCGGGCGCGAGCGCGGCCACCACGCGCTCCATCCGCATGAAGCGGGAGCCCTTGACGAGCACGGTCGTGCCCGGACCCGCCTGCGCCGCGACGTGCGCTGCAAGCGCCTCGACCGACGCGAAGTGCGCGGCGCCGTCGCCGAACGCGGCGGCCGCCTCGGCGGCGAGCGCGCCCGTCGTGAACAGCCGGTCGATCCCGCCTTCGCGGGCGCGCGTGCCGGCCTCGCGATGGTAGGCAGGCCCCTGCGCGCCGACCTCGCCCATGTCGCCCAGCACGAGCCAGCGCGGCGCGGGCGCCGCGGCGAGCACGTCGATCGCGGCGCGCACCGAGTCCGGATTCGCGTTGTACGTGTCGTCGATGACCGTCGCGCCCCCCGTCGAGGCGAGCACCGCGAGCCGGCCCCGGACGGCGCGGAACGCGGCGAGGCCGCGCGCCACGGCGTCGAGCGGCGCGCCGAGCGCGAGCGCGGCCGTGGCCGCCGCGAGCGCGTTCGCCGCGTTGTGCCGGCCCGGCACCGCGAGCGCCACGGCGACCTCGCCCGCGGGCGTCGACAGCGCGAGCGTCGACCCGCCGTTTCCCGGCGCGAAGCGGCCG
>DASQBO010000262.1:0-7896 GCA_035635175.1 Casimicrobiaceae bacterium
GCGTCTCTTCGCGGACCGCGGCTGCCGGGTGCTCGCGGTCGACCGCGACGCGGCCGCGCTCTCGGCGCTCGCCGGCGTCGCGGGCGTCGAGACGGCACGGCTCGATCTCGAGACCGGGACGTGGCCGCTCGCCGGCGAGGAGTTCCACGCGATCGTCGTCGCGAACTACCTGCATCGTCCGCTGTTCCCGTTCCTGCTCGCATCGCTCGCCCCGGACGGCCTCCTGCTCTACGAGACCTTCGCGCGCGGCAACGAGGCTTTCGGACGTCCCTCGAATCCGGATTTTCTGCTCGAACCCGGCGAGCTCCTGCGCCTCGTCGCGGGCCGGCTCAAGGTCCTCGCCTACGAAGAGGGGCAGGTCGACGGCGGCGCGCGCCGCGCGGTCGTGGAGCGGATCGCGGCCGTCGGGGCCGGATGTCCGCAGCCGGTCCCGCTCCCCTGAACTCCGTCGGCAGGCGTCGGGCGAATGCGTTAAAATCTCTTTTTTTCCGACCCGGCAATGCCCATGCTGACCGGCAGCATCGTCGCGATCGCGACGCCGATGTCCGAGGAGGGCGCGCTCGATCTTCCCGCGCTGTCCCGCCTGATCGATTTCCACGTCCAGAACGGCACCGCCGCCATCGTCGTCGTCGGCACGACCGGCGAGTCGCCGACGGTCGACGTCGACGAGCACTGCCTGCTGATCAAGTCCGCCGTCGAGTTCGCGCGGGGCCGCGTGCCGGTCGTCGCCGGGACCGGGGCAAACTCCACGGCGGAAGCGATCGCGCTGACCGCGTACGCGAAGACCGCGGGCGCGGCGGCGTGCCTGTCCGTCGTCCCCTACTACAACAAGCCCACGCAGGAAGGGCTCTACCGCCACTTCCGCACCGTCGCGGAGAAGGTGGACCTGCCGGTGATCCTCTACAACGTGCCGGGGCGCACCGTCGCGGACCTCGCGAACGAGACGGTCCTCCGTCTCGCGCAGGTGCCGGGGATCGTGGGGCTCAAGGACGCGACGGCCGATCTCGGGCGCGGCAGCGAGCTCCTGCGTGCGCTGCGCGCGGCCGGCAAGCGCGAGTTCGCGGTGTACAGCGGCGACGACCTGACGGCATTGCCGCTCCTCTTCATGGGAGGCCACGGCGTCATCTCGGTAACCGCGAACGTCGCCCCCAAGCTCATGGCCGAGATGTGCGCCGCCGCCCTCGCGGGCGACGTCGCCCGGGCGCGTGCGGCGAACGACCGGCTGCTGCCGCTGCATCGGCGGCTGTTCGTCGAGGCGAACCCGATTCCCGTCAAGTGGGCGCTCGCGGAGATGGGCCTGATCAAGAACGAGCTGCGGCTCCCGCTCGTCCCGCTCTCGGCGCAGCATCACGAGACCGTCCGTGCCGCTCTGCGCGACGCGGGCGCG
Source organism: Casimicrobiaceae bacterium (assembly GCA_035635175.1). Lineage (GTDB taxonomy): Bacteria > Pseudomonadota > Gammaproteobacteria > Burkholderiales > Casimicrobiaceae > CAIWHR01. The sequence goes on from DASQBO010000262.1 coordinate 1,388, forward strand.
CTCGCGCTTCCTTCGAAGGTGCCTGCATGAATGCTTCGCGCATCGCTCCGGCCGTCGGGCCGTGGCTCGCCTTGGCGCTCGCCGCGCTCGCGCTCTCGGGCTGCGAGACTCCGTCGACCTCCCTCGGCAAGAAGATCGACTACAAGTCCGTCTCCTCGGCGCCCGCTCTCGAGCTGCCACCCGACCTCAAGAGCCCGCAATACGACGACCGCTACAACGTGTCGACCGCCTCGGGGCTCGCGGCGCGTGACGCGACGCGGCCCAAGTCGGGCGACCAGATCGCGCCCAACCAGATCGCCGACGCGAAGATCGTGAAGGAAGGCAACGAGCGCTGGCTGCACGTGCGCGCGACGCCCGAGCAGGCGTGGAACATCACGCGGCAGTTCTGGCTCGACCAGGGCTTCGTGCTCGCGAACGAGCTTCCCGGCTCCGGCGTGATGGAGACCGACTGGGCCGAGAACCGCGCCGAGATGCCGCCCGACGTCCTGCGCAGCACGATCGGCAAGGTCGCCGACATCTTCTACACGACGTACAAGCGCGAGAAGTACCACACGCGCATCGAGCGGGGCAACGAGCCCGGGACCGTCGACATCTACGTCGCGAGCCGGGTGATGGAGCAGGTGCCGACCGCCAAGATCGACAACTCGTCGCCGACCGCGTTCGCGTGGGCGGTGCTGCCGCCGAACCCGGGGCTCGACGCCGAGTGGCTGGGCCGGCTGATGGTGCGCTTCGGCATGCCGGAAACGCAGGCGGTCGCTGCCTTGCAGGCGACCGGCCCCGGCGGCACCGTGCAGGAGCGCGCGAAGTTGCAGAAGGCGCAGGACGGCGTGAACCAGCTCGTGCTCGACGACAGCTTCGACCGCGCCTGGCGCCGCGTCGGACTGGCGCTCGACCGGATCGGCTTCACCGTCGTCGACCGCGACCGCTCGAAGGGCGAGTACTTCGTCCGGTACTCGGATCCCGAGACCGCGGCGCGCAACGAGGGCCTGCTCACCAAGCTCATGTTCTGGAAGGACAAGACGGAGAAGCCCGAGCAGTACAAGATCACGGTCGCGGAGTCCGACCCGCGCAGCATCGTGACGGTGCAGGATCCGAACGGCGCGCCCGACAAGAGCGCGACCGGCGAGAAGATCCTGACGCTTCTCAAGGACCAGCTGAAATAGGGGCGGGGCGCGCGTGCGCTTCGCGTCGCTCGGCAGCGGCAGCGAGGGCAACGGGCTCGTCGTCGAAGCCGACGGCACCCGCGTCCTCGTCGACTGCGGCTTCGGCGTCCGCGACACCGCGGCGCGGCTTCGCCGCCTCGGGCTCGCGCCCGACGACCTCGACGCGATCCTCGTCACCCACGAGCACTCGGACCACGTCGGCGGCGTGCCGGCGTTCGCCGCGCGGCACGGCATTGCCGTGTGGGCCACGTTCGGGACGCTCACCGCCGTCGCCGGGCGCTTCGAGGGGATGGCGCGCGTCTACGGCTTCGACAGCCACGAGCGCTTCGCGATCGGCGCGCTCGAGATCGTCCCGATCGCGGTGCCGCACGACGCGCGCGAGCCCGCGCAGTTCGTGATCGGCGACGGCGCCCGGCGCGTCGGCATCCTGACCGACCTCGGCATCCCGACGCCGCACGTCGAGGCGTGCCTGTCCGGCTGCGAGGCGCTGGTGCTCGAGTGCAACCACGACCTCGCGATGCTCGAGCAGGGGAGCTACCCGTGGCCGCTCAAGCAGCGGATCGCCTCGAGGCTCGGGCACCTCGACAACGAGACGGCGGCGGCGCTGCTCGCGCGGCTCGACACGTCGCGGCTCGTCCACGTCGTCGCCGCGCACCTCTCGCGCGAGAACAACACGCGCGAGCTCGCGCGCGCCGCGCTGGCCGGCGCGCTCGGCTGCGCGGAGGCGTGGATCGGGATCGCCACGCAGGACGACGGCTTCGATTGGCGCGACATCTAGAGGACCACGCGATGGAGAAGGGCAAGGAGCTCTACAAGGGGAAGGCGAAGACGGTGTACGCGACGGACGATCCGCGCTACCTCGTGATGCACTACCGCGACGACGTCTCGGCGTTCGACGGCGCGAAGCTCGCGAAGCTCGACCTGAAGGGCGAGACCAACAACAAGATCAACGCCTACGTGATGGGCAAGCTGGCCGCCGCCGGCGTGCCGACGCACTTCGTACGGCTCCTGAACGAGCGCGAGTCGCTCGTGCGGGCGATGAAGATGGTGCCGGTCGAGTGCGTCGTCCGCAACGTCTGCGCGGGCTCGATGGCGAAGCGCTACGGCATTGCCGAAGGCACGAAGCTCGCCGAGCCTATCTTCGAGTTCTTCCTCAAGAGCGACGCGCTGCACGATCCCCTCGTCAACGACGACCACATCCGCGTCCTGGGCTGGGCGACCGCGGGCGAGATCGCCGAGATGAAGGCGATCACGCACAAAGTCAACGGCGTGCTCAAGCCGCTGTTTGCCGCCGCGGGCATCGACCTCGTCGATTACAAGCTCGAGTTCGGCCACTACGCCGACGACGCCACCGGGCCGCTCGTGCTGGGCGACGAGTTCACGCCGGACGGGTGCCGGCTGTGGGATGCGAAGACCGGCGAGAAGCTCGACAAGGATCGCTTCCGCCGGGACCTGGGCTCCGTGATCGAGCATTACCGCGAAGTCGCGCGCCGGATCGGCGCGGCCCTCTAGCGTCGCCGGCCGCGCCGCTCGCTCATGAGCTCCGCCCGGCCGCGGCTGCTGATCCTGGGCTGCGGCACGTTCGCCGTCCAGGTGCTCGAGATTGCCGAGGATCAGGGCGGCATACGGCGCCCGAGTTCGCGGCGCTGCTCGAGGCGGCGATCGCCGCGGGGTGACGGTCAAAGCCCCAGCACGGTGCCGGTGAGCCCCGGCTCGCCGGTCGCCCAGATCTCCTCGAACCGGTTGACGAGCGGGCGCGCGAGGTGCGGCTCCTCGATCGCGAGCGCGGCGCGTGGCTGCTCGACGTGGAAGCGGTGGAGGAAGTGCCGCCCGTCGACGATGACGAGCGGATCCGACGCGCCCTTCGCCTGCGGCCCCGTCTTGTAGATCGTGACGCGATCGCTGAACGACTTGAGCAGCGCGGTGAGGCGCGGGCAGGACGCCTCGAGCCAGCGCGTCTCGTGGACGATGATCTCGAGCTTCGCCGTACGCGACCGGCGCAGGAATGCCGCGAGCCGTTCCGCCCGCGCCGGACTGTTCCAGCCCATCTCCGAGAGGTCCTGGTCGAAGACGCGGATCGAGTGCTGCGCGAGCGCGACGAGGTCGTCGAGCGCCGCGACCTGCTCGCGCACGGTGGAGAGCGTCTCCTGCCGCGGCTCGAGCGCAGGCGCGGGTTCAGGCGGCGTCGAGGTGGAGGCAGCCATGACGATACCAATCGTACATGAGCGAAAGCGCCTCCGGCGCGGCGGTTCCGACCGTTCGTCCGGACAGGCTCCGCACGTTGGCGAGCCGCCGCAGCGTCGCGGCTCCCGCCGCGGGCCACTGCAGCGCGTCGCCGTTCACGTACAGGCTCCGCGCGTCGTAGAGGAGCTGCGCGGCGAGGTCGAGCCGCACTCCGCGGCGCGCAGCGCGGGCGCGAAACGCGGCGAGCGACAGGGCCCTCGCGGGCGGCGCGAAGACGACCGAGGGCTTCGGCTCGGAGAGCCAGCTTCCGAGGAAGCGGTCGTTGTCGGCGGCGCTCCACCGGACGGCACCCAAAAGCTGCGCGCAACGGCGCTGCATCGCGATCCCGATGCGCGCCGGCTCGCGCGTCGGCCGAAGATCGGGGTCGGCGTAGCGGCCGGCGAGGTCGAGGCGATCGCGGAGCCAGTCGAGGAACGCCACCGCGAGCTCGTTCGCGGCCGGTGCGCGGAAGCCGATCGAATAGGTGGTGCACGCGTCGACGGCGACGCCGTCGTGCGCGAAGGAAGGCGGCAGGTACAGCATGTCGCCCGGACCCAGCACCGCGTCGTGCCGCGGCGTGAACTTCCGCAGGATCTTGAGCGGCAGCCCGGGCCGCAGCGCGAGGTCGCGCTGGCGGCCGTAGCGCCAGCGCCGCCGCCCCGACCCCTGCAGCAGGAAGACGTCGTACGAATCGAAATGCGGACCGACGCCGCCGCCCGGGGCGGCGAGGCTCACCATCAGGTCGTCGAGTCGCGCGAAGGGCACGAACGCGAAGCGCCGAAGGAGCGCGTCGGCGCCCGCGTGGTGCAGGTTCACGCCCTGGACGAGCAGTGTCCAATCGTGTGCAGGCAGCGACCGCAGGTCGGTGCGGCGAAAGGGGCCGTACGCGAGCGACCAGCGCGCGCCGTCGCGAACGACGAGCCGCGATTCGACGTCGTCGCGGAGCGCAAGCGCCGCGAGCTCGCGTGCCGGCAGCATGCCCGCGAATCCCGGCACCGCGTTCCGGACGAGCAGCGCATCCTTCTGCCAGAAGCGACGCAGGAACGCGGCCGGCGAATGTCCGCCGAGAAGCGGCGCCGTTTCGGCTCCCATGCGCCGATTATATCGGGGCGTTTCCAGGGGGCCCGCGTACAATGGGAGACGTCGATCACGGAGCCTTCATGAATATCTTCGCCAACACCGTCGTCACGCTGACCTTCGAGCTCTTCGACGGCGAGGGCACGCTGCTCGAATCGACGCCGGAGCCGATCACCTATCTTCACGGCGGCCACTCGGGGATGCTGCCGAAGCTCGAAGCCGCGCTCAACCTGAAGAAGGCCGGCGACGCGGTCTCGGTCGACATGGAGCCCGCCGACGCGTTCGGCGATTACGACCCCGAGCTCGTGAAGATGGAACCGGTCGAACGGATGCCGCCCGACGTCGAGGTCGGCATGCAGCTCGAGACGTACGAGAAGCCGGGCGACGAGGAAGGCACCGGCACCGTCTACACGGTGACCGACATCGCCGAGGGCAAGGTCGTCCTCGACGGCAACCATCCGTGGGCCGGCAAGCGGCTGCGCTTCGATTGCCGCATCCTCGACGTTCGCGCGGCGACGCCTGAGGAGGTCGAGCACGGGCACGTGCACGGCCACGGCGGGCACCATCACTGAAGGCGGGCACGAAGGGGATGAGCGACGCTCTCGTGCCCGCTCACGCGCGACACGGATCGCAAGAAAAGCCACGAAGCTGAGCCGGCGGCCTCGGGTGGCAGACAAGAAGGGCACGATGCGGCTCGCTTCGGTCGCGCTCCTCCTGGCCGCTCTGGTCGTGCCGGCTTCGTCGGGGGCGTTCGATCTGGCCTGCGGGGACTCTCCCGTCAGCGCGGAGGGCTGGACGCCCGCCGACGCGGAACAGGTCTGTTCCGCCGTTCAGCAGACCCTGGAGTGGCTGCGCACGCTCGGCCTGCCGCTCGCGGAGCGAGTGCTCGCGCGGCCGCTCGACGTTCAGGGATTCCCGGCGGGCGAGCCTCCGATCGGGCGGTACGACCCGGAGGCGAACGAGATCCAGATTCTGCCCTTCGCTGCCGCGGTCCGCGCAGCCGACGAGAAGCGGCCCGCATGCGGCGTGCCGATGACCGAGGCGGTGTGGCGCGCCTTCGTCGCCCACGAGACGGCGCATGCCGTCGCGGCACGACAGTTCGCTCCGGGGGTTCCGCGTCAGACCGCGAGCGAGTACCTCGCGTCGGTGGCGCTGCTGACGGCGCTTCCGGACGCGGTGCGGACCGCGGTTTTCGCCAACTACCCGGACGCGCCCGGATGGGGCTCCCCCCGGGAGATCACGATGGTCTATTACTTCATGGAGCCGTGCGCATTCGCCGTCAAGTCATATCGCCATTTCACGGCGCTCGCGCCGAGCGGTCAGCGCGAGTTCATCCGCCGACTCGTGCGCGAGGGACTGAGCGATTGAAGCGCCCTCTCGCCCGCTCGCCCGGCGCTCAACGTCCCAGCAGCTTGCGCAATTCGTAGAGCGCCGCGTGCGCGTCCCGCGGTGTCATCGCGTCGGGGTCGAGCTCCGCGAGCTTCGTCGCGACCGCGGCGGCTTCGGGTAGCGTGAGCCGCGGCTCCTCCGCCTGCGCCGCGACCCCGGGCGGCGCGAAGAGATCGGACTGCGTCGACCCCGCGGCGCTGAACCTGTCGAGCCGCGCGAGGTAGCTCTTCGCGCGACGGATCGCGTCACCCGGTACACCGGCGAGCCGCGCGACCTGCAAGCCGTAGCTCCGGTTCGCGGGACCGTCCGCAACGGCGTGCAGGAACACGATGCCGTCCGCGTGCTCGACCGCGTCGAAGTGCAGGTTAGCGCAGCCGACGATCTCGGAGGGCAGCGCCGTCAGCTCGAAGTAGTGCGTTGCGAAGAGCGCGAGGCAGCGGTTCTTCTCCGCGAGCTGGTGCGCGATCGCCCACGCGAGCGCGAGACCGTCGAAGGTCGACGTGCCGCGGCCGATCTCGTCGATGAGCACGAGGCTCTGCGGCGTCGCGCGGTGGAGGATCGCCGCCGCCTCGGTCATCTCGACCATGAACGTCGAGCGGCCGCCGGCGAGGTCGTCGGCCGCGCCGATCCGCGTGTGGATCGCGTCGAGCGGCCCGA
>DASQBO010000263.1:0-10546 GCA_035635175.1 Casimicrobiaceae bacterium
GGCCGACGCAAGCCCTTAATTATCCTCGAATTCGGGCAATGGTGCCACGCGGGCCGAACGCCCGAATCGATCCAGGTCAAAGGTTCGGCGTGGATCCGCGACTTCCGGGAGCCGTGTCCGGCCGGTCGCGCAGCCGTGCTATCATCGCGCCCCGTTCGATGAGCCTTTCCCCACACGGCGCGCGCTGCGGAGCACGGCGGCGCAGCCCGCCCATCCCGTCGGCGGCGCGCACTTCTCCGGCGGCCACCTCGGCGCCCCCCGCGCGATGATCCGCCGCCTGCTCGCCCGCCTGATCCCCGGCCGGCCGCGCAAGGCGCGCGTGTACCGCCCCTCCGACCATCCGCTGCGCCGCGGCCAGCTTTCGCGCGGCGCGCTCGAAGTCACGCGCAAGCTCCACGACGCGGGCTTCAAGGCGTACATCGTCGGCGGCGCGGTGCGCGACCTGCTCTTCGGCATCGAGCCCAAGGACTTCGACGTCGCGACCGACGCGCGGCCCGAGCAGGTGAAACCGCTCTTCCGTCGCGCCTTCATCATCGGCCGCCGGTTCCGGCTCGTCCACGTGCACGTCGGGCCGGAGACGATCGAGGTGTCGACGTTCCGCGCCGCGCAGGGTGAAGACGCGACCGACGAGCACGGGCGGCTGCTGTCCGACAACGTCTACGGCTCGCACGCCGAGGACGCGCTGCGCCGCGACTTCACCATCAACGCGCTCTATTTCGACCCGGCGACGGAGGAGGTGTGGGACCACGTCGGCGGCGTCGCCGACCTGCGCGCGCGGCGCCTGAAGCTGATCGGGCCGCCCGTCACCCGCTACCGCGAGGACCCCGTCCGGATGCTCCGCGCCGTGCGCCTCGCGGCGAAGCTCGGGATCGCGATCGAGCCGAAGACGGCGGCGCCGATCCCCAAGCTCTCCCCGCTGATCGGCAACGTGCCGCCGGCGCGGCTCTTCGACGAGATGCAGAAGCTCCTGCTCTCGGGTCACGCCGCCGAGACCGTGAAGAGCCTGCGCGCGCACGGCCTGGCGCACGGCCTCCTGCCGCTCCTCGACGTGGTCGTCGAGCAGCCGCTCGGGCAGCGCTTCATCGAGCTCGCGCTCGCCGACACCGACGCCCGCGTCCGCGACGAGCGCGGCGTGTCGCCGGGCTTTCTCTTCGCGACGCTCCTGTGGCACGAAGTGCTTGCGACGTGGAACGCGGCGAAGGCGAAGGGCGGCCCGACGATCCCGGCGCTGTTCGACGCGATGGACGCCGTCCTCGCGCGGCAGGCGGACAAGCTCGCCATCCCGCGCCGGTTCGAAGGCACGATCAAGGAGATCTGGTCGCTGCAGCCGCGCTTCGAGCAGCGTTCCGGGCAGCGGCCGTTCCGGCTGCTCGAGCATCCGCGCTACCGCGCCGGCTGGGACTTCCTCGATCTCCGCTGCCGCAGCGGCGAGCTCGAGGGCGAGCGCGCCGAGCTCGCCGCGTGGTGGGACCGCTTCGCGCGCGCGGGGGGCGACGAGCGCGTCGCGATGCTGCGCCCGGACGAGGGGCCGAAGCGGAAGCGGCGCTCGCGCGGCCGCGGCCGCAAGCGCGACGAGGCGGTCGCCGCCGACGCGGGCCCGCCTCCTGCGATGCCGGACGATCATTGACAGTGCGCGCGTACATCGGCCTTGGCAGCAATCTCGCGCATCCGCGCCGGCAACTCGCGCGCGCGGTTCGCGCGCTGCGGCGGCTGCCGCGGACGCGCGTCGCCGGCGTGTCGTCGAACTACGTGAGCGCGCCGCAGGGCGCGTCCGGCCCGCAGCCCGATTACGTGAATGCGGTCGCGGCGCTCGACACCGCGCTGCCGCCGCTCGGCCTGCTCGGGAGGCTGCGGGCGATCGAGCGGCGACAGAAGCGCGCGGCGACGCGCGAGCGCAACGCCCCGCGCACGCTCGATCTCGACGTCCTGCTCTACGGCCGTGCCCGCATCGCTCATCCGCGACTCACCGTGCCGCACCCCAGGATCGCCGACCGCGCGTTCGTGCTGCGGCCGCTGACGGAGCTCGCGCCCAGCATCACGATTCCGGGGCGCGGCCTCGCCCGCGCGCTCCTGCCGGCGACGCGCGCGCAGCGCCTCGCGCCGACGCGGACGCACGCCCTCCACTGAACGCGCATGGATCGCGCCGTCATTCCGGGCCCGTAGCCGCGCGCCATGGATCTCGACAAGCTTCGCTACGTCGTCGTCGAAGGACCGATCGGCGCCGGCAAGACGAGCCTCGCGCGGCAGCTCGCGCATCACCTCGGCGGCGAGACGCTGCTCGAGCGGCCCGAGGACAACCCGTTCCTCTCGCGCTTCTACGAGGACATGCCGCGCTTCGCGCTGCCGACGCAGCTCACGTTCCTGTTCCAGCGCGTCGACCAGCTCCGCGGCGTCCCGCAGCTCGACTTGTTCCGCCGCGCCGTCGTCGCCGATTTCCTCCTCGACAAGGACCCGCTGTTCGCGCGTCTCAACCTCGGCGACGCCGAGTACCGGCTCTACGAGAAGGTATGGGCGCAGCTGAGGCTCGAGGCGCCGGTCCCCGACCTCGTCATCTACCTGCAGGCGCCGGTCGACACGCTGGTCGAGCGTGTGCACCGCCGCGGCGTGCATTTCGAGCGCACGATCACCGCGCACTACCTCGCACGGCTCGCCGACGCGTACAGCCGCTACTTCTACGCCTACGACGCGGCGCCGCTGCTGATCGTCAACAGCGAGCGGCTGAACTTCGTCGGCGATCCCGATCACTTCGGCCTTCTGCGCGCGCGCATCGCGGCGATGCGCGGGCAGCGCGAGTTCTTCAACCTCGGCCACGCCGCCTGAGGCGCGCCCGATGAGCCGTCCCCGCGCCGGCCCCGCGGACGCCGCCGGCCGCACGGCGCGCACCACTGCGGCGGCGATCGGCATCGCGGGGACCCGCTCTTGCCCAGGGCGGGGCTGGTAATCTACGGTGCGTCGGCGTTCCCGGCGCCGGAGCACTGCCAACTGAGGGCGCCCGCATGGACATTGTCAGGACCGCCGCCGAGCTTCAGCAACGCCTCGAGAACGGAGGCCGCATCGCGTTCGTGCCGACGATGGGCAACCTGCACGACGGCCACCTGTCGCTGTGCCGGATCGCGCGGCAGCACGGCGACGTCGTCGTCACCAGCATCTTCGTCAATCGGCTGCAGTTCGGGCCGAACGAGGACTTCGACCGCTATCCCCGGACGCTCGACGCCGATCGCGTCGGCCTCGAGCGCGAGCACGTCGACGTGCTGTTCGCGCCGAACGAGCAGGAGATGTACCCGACGCCGCAGGTCTACCGCGTGCAGCCGCCGCCGCTCGCCGACGAGCTCGAGGGCGCGTCGCGTCCTGGCTTCTTCCACGGGGTGTGCACCGTCGTGCTCAAGCTCTTCAACCTCGTGCAGCCGGACGTCGCCGTCTTCGGCAAGAAGGACCGCCAGCAGCTCAAGATCGTCCGCGGCATGGTGCAGAGCTTCAACATGCCGATCCAGATCGTTCCCGCGGAGACCGTGCGCGCGCCGGACGGCCTCGCGCTGTCCTCGCGCAACACCTACCTCACGCCGGAGGAACGCGCGGAGGCGCCGAACCTCTATCGCGTGCTCCGCGAGATCGCGGACGCGATCGCCGCCGGCCGCACCGACTATGCCAATCTCCAGGTCCAGGGCCGGATGGAGCTCGCGCATCGCGGCTGGAAGGTCGACTACATCGCCGTGCGCCACGGCCTCGCGCTCCGGATTCCCCACCCGGAGGGCTACGACCATCCCAACCTGCTGATCGTGCTCGGGGCGGCGACGCTCGGCACCACCCGCTTGATTGACAATGTCGACGTGATCAAGAAGGACGGTGAAGACTGATGGATCATGCCCGTCGCAGGAACACGGTCGCGCTCGCCTTCGTCGGCGCCGCGCTCGCGCTCGGCCTGGCAGCGGGCGCCGCTGCGCAGGGGGGCACGTATCCGGCCAGGCCGATCCGCCTCGTCGTGCCGTTTCCCCCCGGCGCGGGCACCGACACGGTCGCGCGCTTCGTCGCGCAGAAGCTCGGCGACGCGATGAAGGCGACGATCGTCATCGACAACAAGACGGGCGCCGGCGGCGCGATCGGCGCGGCCGAGGCGGCGAAGGCCGATCCGGACGGCTACACGCTGCTGTTCGTCGCGGGGCCGTTCACGACGGTCGCCGCGGCGTCGAAGAATGCCGCGTACGATCCCGTGCAGCAGTTCACGCCGGTCGCGTCGATCGCCGTCAGCCCGCTCGTGTTCGTCGTCAACGTCGACGTGCCGGCGAAGACGATGCGCGAGTTCATTGCGCTCGCGAAGCGCGAGCCGGGAAAGCTCGACTACGGGTCCGCCGGACCCGGCAGCATCAACCACCTCGCGCTCGAGCTCATGAACGCGCGCGCCGGCACGGTGGTCGTGCACATTCCCTACAAGGGCATTTCGCCGGCGACGCAGGACCTGCTCTCGGGCCAGATCCAGGCGATGACCGGCACCGTTTCGGCGACGCTTCCCTACATCGCGGAGAAGAAGGTGCGGGCGCTCGCCGTGACGGGCGCGCGGCGGGCACCGCTCCTTCCCGACGTGCCGACGTGGCAGGACGAGGGCGTGCCGGACGCGAACGTCATCAACTATTGGGGCATCGTCGCCCCCGCGGGCACGCCCGCGGCCGTGGTCGCGAGGCTCAACGCGGAGGTGAACCGAGTGCTCGCGCAGCCCGACGTCCGCGAGCGCCTCGCGCGCGAGGGCGCCGAGATCGTCGCCGGCCCGCCGGAGCGGCTCGGAACGATCGTGCGGACCGATCTCGACGGCTGGAAGAAGCTGATCGTCGACGCGAAGCTGTCGCTGGAATAGCGGCGCGAGCCGAGGAGCAGGGGCCCCGCGAAGCGGGGATGCGACTCCCGCCGAGTCGACGCATGAGGCCGACGGCGCAGCGGGTCGATACACGAGACCGGATCGGAGGCCGTGGGCGAGCGGCGCTAGCGCCGCGGGCGCCACAGCACCAGCACGTTGCCGGCGGCGACCAGCCCGATGCCGGCCACCGCCGGCAGCGTCCAGCGGTAGCCCTCGAACAGCGTGGACACGCTCATCGCGACGACGGGAATCGCGACGCCGACGTACGATGCGCGGCCGGCGCCGATCCGCGCGACGAGCGTGAGATACGTGCCGAAGGCGACGATGCTGCCGAACACGGCGAGATAGAGGAGCGAGCCTACGTAGCCCGCGCGCGGGTCGAACGTCCACGCGGCGCCGCTCAGCGCGACCGTCACCGCGGCGATCGCCGCGCCGTAGCCCATGCCCCATGCGACGACGGGCAGGAGCGGCAGCCCGGCCTTGTCGTTGCGCACTGCGACGAGATTGCCGCCCGTGGCGAGGAGCACCGAGGCGAGCCCGTACGCCACCCCCTTCGCGGTCCCGGCGCTCGCCCGCATCGACGCGAATTCCGGCAGGAACAGGAGCGCGACGCCGCCCACGCCCAGCACGGCGCCGATGGTCGCTCGTGCGGTCACCCGGTCGCCGAAGAAGATCCGCGCGCCGGCGAGGTTGGTGAACACGATCGTCGCGAACAGCACCGCAAGCGGCCCGGACGCGATGTACTGCTCCGAGTGGTAGATGAAGACATAGCCAAGACCGAACATCGACGCGCCCTGCGCCGCGATCCACAGGTGGTCGCGCGCCCTGAACGCGAGGGATCGCCCCGTCGCGGCGCACCACGCCGCGAGCAGCACGGCCGCGAGGGTGAAGCGATAGACCACCGACACCTCCGGCGCGACGACGCCCAGCTGGAACGTGATCGCGTACCACGTCGAGCCCCACAGCAGCGTCGGCACGACGAAGAGCGAGGCCGTCGACGCCGTCGGCGCGACGGCCGCCCCGGGCGCGGTAACGGCGCCGGCGTGGTCGCGCTCGTTCATGCCGCCCGCAGCGCGTCCACGATCCTGAGCCGCGCGGCGCGCGCGGCCGGCAGGAAGCCGCCGACGAAGCCCATCGCCAGCGCGAAGGCGAGCGACGCAGCGACGATCCGGGGCGTCAGCGTGAACGAAAAGGCGAGCTCGGCGAAGGTCTGGAAGTTCATCGTCGAGATCGATATCGCCTGCATCGACGACGCAGCGGCGAGCCCGACGATTCCCCCGATCAGCCCGAGCAGGAGCGCCTCGACGAGGAACGCGACGAGGATCGCGCTGCGCGAGAACCCGAGCGCCCGCAGCGTGCCGATCTCGCCGGTGCGCGACGCGACGGACGCGTACATCGTGATCATCGCGCCGATGATCGCGCCGATCGAGAAGATGACCGAGATCGTCGTGCCGAGGTAGCTGATGAACTTCGACAGCGCCTCCGACTGATCGGCGTAGAAGCGAGTCTCCCGCTTCGCCTCGAGCGTCAGGCGCGGGTCGGACTCGATCTCCCGCTTGACCGCCTCGAAGCGGCCGCTGTCCGCGAGCCTGAACACCAGCGCCGAAAAGCCGACCCGCCGGAACGCCTGCAGCATCTGCTCGGCGTCGCCCCAGATCTCGGAGTCGAATCCGGTGCGGCCCGCGTCGAACACGCCGACGACGGTCCAGTCGCGCGACGCGAAGCGCAGCGTCTCGCCGACGCCCGCCCCCTGGAAGCCCTCGGCGATCGCCCGCCCCGCAACGACCTCGGAGGTGCCCGGACGGAACATCCGGCCCTCCGCGAGCTTCACCTGCGGCCGGAGCACGAGCCCCTGCGGCGCCACGCCGCGGATCACGACGTTCGCAGGCTTGTTCGATCCGCGCTTCGGCAGGTTGATGAGGACCACCGGCTCCTTCGAGATGAGCCGCTCGCCGTCCTCGCCGATCGCGATGTCGGGCAGGCTCTCGACGATGCCGGCCTGCCTGCGGTCGACGCCCGACTGGATCTCGGTCTGCGCCGAGCGGCGGATGACGATCACGTTGTCGTCCTGCCCGGTCGCGACCAGCGTCTGCTCGAGCCCCGCGGCCAGCATCAGCACGGTGGCGAACACGTAGACGACGAGCGCCATCCCGCCCGCCGTGAGCGCGGTCGTCAGCCTGCGCGCGGCGACGTTGCGGACGACGTAGCTGAACGGGATCGTCATGCGCCAAACTTCACGCCACCGCTCGGAGGCCGTCGACGACGCGGACGCGCGCGACGTGCCACGCCGGCACCGCCGCGGCCACGATGCCGATCAGCAGGGCCGCGCCCACCTGCATCGTCACCGTGCCTTCCGAGACGAAGAAGATCGGAAACAGCGTCCCCATCCTCTCGGAGAACGCGGCGGCCGCGGGAAACGTGAGCGCGATGCCGATCGCGCCGCCGGCGAGGGCGATGACGAGTGACTCGGCCAGGATCAGAAGCGCGACGAAGCCGCTCCGGAAGCCCAGCGCCTTCATCGTCGCATACTCGGCGCCGCGCTCGCGCGCCGTCATCGCCATCGTGTTCGCCATGACCGCCATGATGATCAGGATGACGACGTACGACACCGCCTCGATCGCGAGCAGGATCGCCTCGGTCATCGCAACGAACGACAGCTGGAAAGCCTTCTCCGTCTCGGTCAGCGTCTCGGCAAGCGAGTTCCTGAACGTCGCGTCGATCGCCGCGGAGACCTCCGCGGCGTGCGCGGGATCCTTGAGCTGGACGATGAAGACGCCGGCCTGGTCGCCGCGCCGCGGGTAGAGCTTCTTGACCGTCTCGTTCAGCAGGTCGAAGTGAAAGTACATCGTCGACTGGTCGGTCCCCTTGTCTGCGCCGTCGTAGATGCCGCGCAGGTTGAAGGTCCAGACGCCGGGGTAGATCGTGCCGCGGAGCGGTATCTGGTCGCCCACCTTCCACCCGTACTGTTCGGCGAGCTTGCGGCCGACGATCGCGCCCTTGCGGTCGATGAGGAACGCCTTGCGCTCCGCCGGCGACAGGATGAACTCGGGGTACATGTCGAGGTAGCTCGGCGCGTCGACGGCGAACTGCGGGAAGAAGTTGCGCTCCGAGACGTACACGCCGCCGAACCAGTTCGCCCACGACACCGACCGCACGCCTTCCACCTGCCGGATCTTGGGCACGTACGTCAGCGGCAGCGGGAAGACGAGCGACACGGAGCTCCGCGTGACGAGCCGCGCGCTCGAGCTCGCGTTCGCGCCTGCGTACCACGCGTCGACGACGGTGCGCAGGAGCCCGAACGCGCCGATCGCGACGACGATGCCGACGACGGTCAGCGCCGTGCGCAGCTTGTGCCGCAGCGCGTTCCGGACGACGAGCAGCGGGACGAACATGGCGGGACGGGAGCGCGCGGGCGAATCAGGCCGCGAGCACGCCTTTCTCGAGGTGGATCAGCCGATGCGCCTTCTCCGCGCACTTGGGATCGTGGGTGACCATGACGATCGTCTTGCCGAGCTCGCGGTTCAGCTGGTCGAGGAGGTCGAGGATCTCCTCGGCCGTCACGCGGTCGAGGTCCCCGGTCGGCTCGTCGGCGACGACGATCGTCGGGTCGGCGATCAGCGCACGGGCGATCGCGACGCGCTGCTGCTGACCGCCGGAAAGCTCGTTCGGAAAGTGGTCGGCGCGATCCGTGAGGCCGACGAGCGCGAGCGCCACCGCGACCCGTTCGCGCCGCTCGCGGCGCGAGAGGGAGGTGAGGAGCAGCGGCAACTCGACGTTGTCGAACGCCGACAGCACCGGCATCAGGTTGTAGAACTGGAAGATGAATCCGACGTGCGCGGCGCGCCACCCGGCGAGCTGCGACTCGGTGAGCTGCGCGATGTCGACGCCGCCGACGCGGATCTCGCCGCCCGTGGGCTTGTCGATGCCCGCGATCAGGTTGAGGAGCGTCGACTTACCCGACCCCGACGGCCCCATCAGCGCGACGTAGTCGCCGGCGAAGATGTCGAGGTCGATGTCGACGAGCACCGGGATCACCTGGCCGCCGCGCACGTAGTGCTTCGACACGTCGCGCAGCGAGACGAGCGGCGGCGGCGGGGTCGGCGCCGACGCAGGAGCCGATGGCGAGGCGTTCATCGCTTTCGCCGCGCCGCCGCGATCACTTCGCGGCGACCTTGACCGGCGCGTCGGGCACGAGGTCCGCAGGCGGCTTCAGCACCGCCTTCTCGCCGGTCCGGACCGCGCCGCCGATCGCCGTCAGGTCACCCACCTTGAGCCCCGGCGTCACCGGGACGAGCACAGCGCGATCGTTGCGGACGACGAACACGACGCTCTTCCCGTCGTGCAGCGCGATCGCGTCCGGGTTCACCGCGACCTGCGGCTTCTGGTCGTCGGCCGTCACCTCGCGCGACAGGAACGACACCTTCGCGCTCATCTCCGGCAGCACGCGCGGATCGATCGCGTCGAAGCGCACCTTGGTCATCACCGTCGCCTTCGCGCGGTCGACCGTCGGCACGATCCGGCTGATCCGGCCCTTGAAGCGGGCGTCGGGCAGCGCGTCGAGCGTGATCTCGACCGGCTGCCCGACCTCGATCTTGCCCAGGCTCGACTCCGAGACGTCGGCCTCGACCTCGAGCGTGCTCATGTCGGCCATCGTGACGACCGCCCCCTTGGAATCTGCAGCAGACGAGAACGGCGTCACCATGTCGCCGACGTTCGCGCTCTTCGACAGGATGACGCCGTCGAACGGCGCGCGGATCAGCGTGTAGTCGACGCCAACCTGCGCGTTGCGCGCGTTCGCCTCGGCCACGGCGATCGTGGCGCGGGCGTTCGCGACGCCGGCGACGGCGCGATCGGCACGCATCTTTGCCGTGTCGACCGCCGCCTCGGAGACGAAGCCCTTCGCGCGGAGGTCGAGGTCGCGCTTGAGCGAGGCGGCGGCGTCGCGGCTCTCGGCCTGCGCCTGATCGAGCGCCGCGCGCGCCGCGGCCACGGCGGCGCGCGCGCTCTCCGCCTGAGCGACGACGTCGCGATTGTCGAGCCGCGCGATCACCTCGCCGGCCCTGACCCGCGATCCTTCGGCGACGCCGAGCCACTCGAGGCGTCCCGTCGCCTTCGACGCAATCGCGGCCTTGCGCTGCGCGACCACGTAGCCGCTCGAGTTCAGCACCACGTACTGCTGGGACGGGTAAACGGTGACGATCGGCGTCGTCTGCACCGTGGCCGCCCGCGGCTGCGCGAGATACCACGACGCACCGGCGCCGATCGCCGCCGCGGTCATCGCGAGCCCGATCCAGCGCCGCCGGCGGCGCGAACGCACGGGCGGGAGGCCGCGGTCGATCCGCAACCGGGTGACGTCGGGGGCGGGTGAATTCATCGGAAACCCGGGGGAGAAAAAAGCGCGCCGGACGGGCAGCCGGCGCCGCGCCATTCTACCTCGCCGGGGACGCACCCCCCCGGGCGCGACGGCGGAACGGACACCGGCGGGCCGCTACCCTCCCTCGCCCGGCGCAGCCGCCGCGAGCGCGGTCGCATCGCGGCGCGCCGAACTCAATGCGATCGCGGTGACGATCGCGAGCCCCGCACCGATCAGCCCGATTCCGGCCCATTCGCCCGGCGCGAGGCGCTCGCCGAACACGAGCGCGGACGCGACGAGCGCGATCACGGGAATCGCGAACATGTTGAGCGACGCCGTGCCGGCGG
>DASQBO010000264.1:0-1518 GCA_035635175.1 Casimicrobiaceae bacterium
GTCGCGGTAGATCGCCATCTGCGCGGTCACCTGGTCGAACAGCGTCGGTCCGACGAAGAAGCCGCGCTCGAAGCCCGGAATCGCCGGCTGCCGCCCGTCGACGACGAGCCGCGCGC
This sequence comes from Casimicrobiaceae bacterium, assembly GCA_035635175.1. Classification (GTDB taxonomy): domain Bacteria; phylum Pseudomonadota; class Gammaproteobacteria; order Burkholderiales; family Casimicrobiaceae; genus CAIWHR01. The sequence goes on from DASQBO010000264.1 coordinate 117, forward strand.
CCTCCTCGACGCCGCGGTCGATGTAGCCGACGATCCGGTCGCGCGCAGCGCAGGTGACGACGGGGCCCATCTCGATGCCCTGCCCGTCCCCCGGGCCGACCTTGACCGCGCGGGCGCGCGAGGCCAGCGCGTCGACGAGCGCGTCGCCGACGTCGCCGACCGCGACGACCGCCGAGATCGCCATGCAGCGCTCGCCCGCCGAGCCGTATCCGGCGCCGATGATCGCGTCGGCCGCGAACGGCACGTCGGCGTCGGGCAGCACGATCGCGTGGTTCTTGGCACCGCCCAGCGCCTGCACGCGCTTGCCGTGCGCGGCGCCTGTTTCGTAGATGTACTTCGCGATCGGCGTCGAGCCGACGAACGACACCGCCTTGACGCCCGGGTGCGCGAGGATCGCGTCGACCGCTTCCTTGTCGCCGTGGACGACGTTGAAGACGCCGTCGGGGAGCCCGGCCTCGGTGAGCAGCTCCGCCATCCGCAGCGAGAGCGTCGGGTCGCGCTCCGAAGGCTTCAGGATGAACGCGTTCCCGCAGGCGAGCGCGACCGGGAACATCCACATCGGCACCATCGCCGGGAAGTTGAACGGCGTGATGCCCGCGCAGACGCCGACCGGCTGCCGCAGCGACCAGCTGTCGACGTCGGAGCCGACGTTCTCGCTGAACTCGCCCTTGACGAGGTGCGGGATGCCGGCCGCGAACTCGACGACCTCGATGCCGCGCATGATCGAGCCCTCGGCGTCGGCGAGCGTCTTGCCGTGCTCCTCGGTCACGATCCTTGCCAGCGCCTTCTTGTGCTGGTCCATGAGCTCGCGGAAGCGCATCAGCACGCGTGCGCGGCGCAACGGCGGCGCCGCACGCCACGCGGGCCACGCCGCGGCGGCCGCCTGCACCGCGCGGTCGACGTCCTCCGCGTTGCCGAGCGGGACGTGGCGGATCACCTCCCCCGTCGCCGGATTGGTCACTTCGCCGTAGCGCTTCGTGCGCGCGGGAACCGCGCCGCCGCCGATCCACAGCGGCAGGCGCGCGAGCGTGGTCAGGTCCATGCTGCCTCCTCGGAGCGCTGCGCGCTCCAGGCGATGCGTTCAGGCTTCGGTGAGCCGCGCGACGTAGCGCGCCACGAGGTCCACCTCGAGATTCACGCGCGCGCCCGGCCGCAGCGCCTTCAACGTCGTGACGTCCAGTGTATGCGGAATCAGATTGACGTGGAAGCGCGCGCCCGAGACCCCGTTGACGGTGAGGCTCACGCCGTGCACCGCGATCGAGCCCTTGGTCGCGATGAAGCGCGCGAGCGCGGGCGGCGCGTCGATCTCGAGGCGGTAGCTCCCGGTGCCCGACGCGACTTCCTCGACGCGATCGAAGGCGACGACCGTGCCCACGCCGTCGACGTGGCCGCTCATCAGGTG
>DASQBO010000265.1:0-10821 GCA_035635175.1 Casimicrobiaceae bacterium
CGGGCTGCGGCTCATCCTTGACGACGGCAGCGAGCACTTGGTCCGGCACATGCACGCCACGGAGAATATCCGCGCCGTCGGCCCGCAGGACCTCGTGATCCTCGCAGTGAAGGCCAACCAGGTCGAACCACTCGTCGACGACGTGAGCTCGCTGTTCCACGACCGCACGGTGCTCGTCCCGATGCAAAACGGGATTCCATGGTGGTATTTCCAGCGCCATGGCGGCCCGCACGAAGGCTACTGCGTGCGCGCCGTCGACCCGCATGGACGGATCATGAGTGCGATCGATCCGCAGCGGATCGTCGGTTGCGTCGTCTACCCCGCCGCAGGCATCGTTTCGCCCGGCGTGGTCAGGCACATCGAGGGCAACCGCTACCCGCTCGGCGAGCTCGACGGCACGACCACCGAGCGCATCACGGGCATCGCGCACGCGTTCACGGCGGCTGGGCTCAAGTCGCCGATCCTCCACGACATCCGCGCCGAGATCTGGCTCAAGCTCTGGGGCAACCTGACCTTCAATCCGATCAGTGCGCTCACTCACTCGACGCTCGTCGACCTATGCCGGTATCCGCTCACCCGTGAGCTGGCGACGCGGATGATGGCCGAGGCACAGGAGATCGCCGGCCGGCTCGGGATCAAGTTCCGGGTCGACATCGAGAAGCGCATCGCGGGCGCGGAGAGGGTAGGCAAGCACAAGACGTCGATGCTGCAGGACATCGAGGCCGGTCGCGAGCCCGAGATCGATGCGCTCGTCGGGTCCGTCATCGAGTTGGGTCGGCTCACCGGCGTGGCGACGCCGCACATCGACGCGGTCTACGCGCTGGTCAAGCTGCTCAGCCGCACTGTCGCCTCCGAGAGGCTGTGCGTGCGCGCGTTGACGCGCGAGGTCCTCGACCGGGCCGAGCACGCGGCGAGCGCTGAAGGTCAGGAGGTTGCGGCCGGCTGAAGCCAGCGTCAGCGAGCCGCCGAAGCGACGCGAGGCGCGGCGCAGCGGCCGTCGGCTGCCGCTCGGCCCCGTGTGGACGTCCGTGTGCCACCCCTGGCATGCGTGAGCACGGGGAGACGGCCGCGCCGCCCGGGAGCACGGCGAGCGTCCGCGCGGCGAATCCGGGAAGCACCACGTCGGCGTGGTCGCGACGTGCTTTCCGTACCTATGCCGCGTTGCGCTCGCGCGCGACGGGCGCCGCGACCTCGCTGCGGATGAACCGCGCGATTCCCCGCGCGACGGCGTCCGCGTGCGTGATGGGTCCGAGATGGCCCATTCCGTCGAGCGTGAGCGATCCGACCTCCGGCAGCGCGCGCTGGAGCAGCTCCGCCATCCGCCGCGCCGAGGCCCGGGTCTGCCGACCCGTGAGATACAGCACCGGACAGCGGACGTTCGCGTAGTCGCGCAGCGCGACGGCGTCGCCGATCAGCGAGCCGAAGTGCGCATCGATGACGGTCATTCGCCGCGCGGCCGACGTCCGATGCTCCGGTGCCATTTGCGCCCAATGCCCGGCGCCCGACCAATAGTCGATGAAGCGTCGCGCTGCGCCGTCGAGGTCTTCGCCATTGAGCGCACGCCGAACGTCGCGTGCGACCTCGGCGACTTCGGCCGCAGGCCGGTGCCTCGGGTTGTAGTCGAAGAGAATGCGCATAGGCACCGGTTCGTAGACGGCGACGCTCGCGACGCTGGCCGGCCGGTGCAGCGCGACGCGCAGCGCGACCGCGCCGCCGTAGGAGTGGCCGACGAGGTGCACTCCGCCACCGGCATCGGCGGCAAGGCGGGCGACTCGTTCCGCGTCGGCGGCCACGATCTCGTCCGGCGCACCGTGCCACACCGGCGCCGCGCCGTGGCCGTACAGGTCCGGCGTCAGCACGCGGAACTCGTGCCGCATCAGGCTCGCGAGCGTCTTCCATTGCCCCCCCGACCCGCCGCTCGCGTGCAGGCAGATGATGGTCGGCGCCGAAGCCAACGGCAACGATCCCGCCGGGCGCGGCCCGGCTCTCGGCGACGCGGCCGGGGTCATGCCGCCTCCTCCATCGTCGGCTTGCGCGCGCAGAAGTTCACGGAGTGAACGTGCAGGTCCTGCGCGACCTTGACCTCCGCCGTCGTGTCGCGGAAGCAGTCGAAGCGCTCCACGATCCGCGGATCGCGCAGCCCGACCGTGAGCGCTACCTCCGCGAGCTCGGATTCCGGGAGCGCTCCGGCGATGCATGCGGCCCACAGGTCGGGGTTGTTGCGCACCTCCAGCTTCAGCTCGCGCCGCACGACGACGTCGGCTAGGTACAGTCGCCCCCCCGGCCGCAGCACGCGATGGATCTCGCGGAACACCTGCGCCTTGTCCGGCGAGAGATTGACGACCCCGTTCGACAGGACGACGTCGACGCTCGCATCGTCGACCGGGAGCCGCTCGAAGTAGCCCTCGCGAATCTCGACGATCAAGCCAAGGCCCGCGCGCTCGGCGGCCTCCGCCGCGGCCGCGCGCATCGCCGGGGTCATGTCGACGCCGATGACGCGCCCGTCCGGGCCCACGCGGCGTGCCGCCAGCAGCGCGTCCATGCCGCCGCCGCAGGCGTGGTCGAGAACCGTCTCGCCGCGGTGAACCGGGCCGATGCGCAAGGGGTTGCCGACCCCGGCGAAGCGTGCCGTGCACGCCGTCGGCAGCAGCGCGAGCTCGGCGGGGTCGTAGCACAGGTACTCCGTCGCATACCGGGCGCCGCGGTGAAAGTGGAATTCGCCGCCTGGATCCCGCGCGACCCGCTCGTACGTCGCAAGCACCTGGGCTCGCAGCCGGTCGACGTCGAAGCCGACCGGACAGGTGGTGGCCATGGTGGCTCTCCTTTCGGCGTGTGGCGAGGCTCAGGCGAGAATCGGTTCCAGCGCCGCACCGATCCGTGCGCCCTGCCCGGTCGTGATGAGGCCGCCGAGCGCTTCGGCAAACCGCGGCTCCTGGACACCCGAGACGATGTATTGCCAGCGGTAGGCGGCCAGGATGCCGGCGCGGAGCTTCTCGACGTCGCTCGCCGAGAGCGGCCGGCCGCAGATCTCGACGAAGTAATGCGTGTCCGCCGCCGCTTGCGCCTGCAGGATCCCGTCGACCGCGCCGACGAGCGCGATCAGGTCGTTCACGGCCGCGTCGCGCGCTTCCGGCGTGAGCTTGGCGTCCTCGCGCTTCCACTCGAGCTCGTCGAGGATCGCGTGCTGCGACTCTTCCCTCCAGTGATACAGGAAGACGTCCTTCCACAGGGGCGACAGATCGGGATCCGGGTCGATGCTCTCGCGGTAGTGCGCCAGCACGAAGAGCTCGATGTGGCAGGTGAGCGCAAGCACCGCCCACGTGGACTTCGCGAGCACGGCCGTCGCGACGGCATTGGGCTCCGGCACGAAGGTGTACCCGGCGGGCATGCCCTCGGCGCACATTCGCTCGATCCGCCGGAACAGCTCCTGGTGCTTGATCTCCTCGTCCCCGAAGCGCACGAGCGCTTCCAGTGCGTTCTGATCGCCCAGCCAGTGCTCGTGACTTACCTCGAGCACCTTCGCCGCGATGAACCGCTCGACGAGGCCGAAGATGTTGGCGTAGGTGCGCCCCTGGATCTGGCTGAGCAGACGCTGCTCGCTCGCGGTGAGGAAGTCCAGGCGATCGGCCTTCGACAGGCCGTCCGGCAGGAATTTCTTCGTGAAATCGAACGTGCGCCCGCGGATCACGTCGCGGTCGATGTCCCAGCGGATGCGCTTGGATGCCGCGACGCACTTGGCGTAGCGCGCCGATTCGGCGGTGGTGACGGTCTGCATGGAATCTCTCCTTGGTTCCGGATGGTGGTTCAGTGGAACGGCTGCGCCGCCGAACCCGCTGTTGGCCGCGGCGCGTCGCGCCCAGGCTTCGATTGCGGCAACCGCACGCCTCACGGGGTCGGGTCCATTCATCGCGTTCGCTCCCTGTCGAGCCTTGGTTTCAAGTGTCGTCCGTGCCGGTCGGTGCAACGACTGCCGGATACACGGCCCCCAGTCTCGCCAACGGAGGTAATCGGCGAATGTCGGTTCGGAATGCCGTTTGTTTCATGTGTATCGACGCGGCCGGCGGGGCTGCGCCCGCCGCCGTTCGGCCTGCAACGCGGTCGCCGAGGGGCGCTATACTTGCCCGCGCCCCACGCGGACCGCGGACGCTCATGCCAACCAATGGCCGCATCCTGATCGTCGAGGATGATTCATCGGTGCGCGAGATGCTCGCCGAATATCTCGGCACGCACGGCTACGAGGTCGCCGCGGCCGACCGCGGAACGGCGATGCGCGAGGCAATCGAGAAGAGCCTCCCCGACGTCGTTCTGCTGGACGTGAACCTTCCGGGCGAGGACGGGCTCTCGCTTGCCCGGTTCCTGCGCGAGCGGTTCGACGTCGGCATCATCATGGTCACGGGCGCGTCCGACGTCGCGGACCGAGTCGCCGGGCTCGAGGTCGGCGCCGACGACTACGTGGTGAAGCCATTCGACCTGCGCGAGCTGCGTGCCCGTGTGAAGAGCGTGCTGCGGCGGAGGCAGGCCCGCGCCCCGGCCGCGGCGGCAGGCGCGACGACGAACTCGCGCCCGCGGATGCGCGTCGGCACCTGTGCCCTCGACCTGGCGTCCCACCAGCTGTTCGCTGCCGACGGCAGCGAGATTCCGCTCACGGGAATGGAATTCGATCTGCTCAAGGTCTTCGTCGAGCGGCCCAATCAGGCATTGAACCGCGACCGGCTCCTGATGCTGACGCGCAATCGCGACTGGGAGCCCTTCGACCGTTCCATCGACATCCGCATCGCCCGGGTGCGGCGCAAGATCGAGGCCGATCCCGCTCGCCCGGAGGCGATCCGCACGGTTCGCGGCACCGGCTACATGTTCGTGCCGCCGCGCGAGGCCGCGTAATGGCCGTGTATCGCGTGTAACCGGCAGGTAACAGTCGCCTCCGGCCCGTCGCGGCGGCGTTAGACTCCGGGCCGACGCCCTTCGTCGGAGACGCCCCATGAACGGCACCGCCCCTTCGCCCGCTGCCTTCGCCGCGCTCGACGTACAGACGCAGCTGCAGCAGATCGTCGACAACACGTCGGCGGCCGTCTTCGTCAAGGATCTCGAGGGCCGCTTCCTGTTCGTCAATCGCGAGTTCGAGCGGATGAAAGGCGTCCCCGTCGACGCGATCGTGGGCGGCCGCGACGACGAGTTCTTCCCGTCCGCCGCGACGGAACTGCGGCGCAACGACGACCGGGTCATCGACGAACGGCGCGCGATCGACTTCGAGGAGACCGTCGAGACGGCGCACGGGCGGCGGACGTACCTGTCGCACAAGTTCCCTCTGGTCGATGCCGCCGGCCGTGCGTACGCGGTGTGCGGCATCGCGACCGACATCACCGATCGCAAGCGCAGCGAGGACGCGCTGCGCGCCGCGGCGCTGGCGGTGTCGAGCGCCGAGGGCGAGGGGGTGTTCGGCGAGCTCGTCCGCTATCTCTCCGAGATCCTCGACGTCGACGTCGCGTTGATCGCCGTGCACGCCGACGGCGACCGGCGGCGGATGCGCACGCTCGCCGCACGCCTCGACGGAAAGGCGCTCGCCAACTTCGAGTACGCGCTCGAGGGCTCGCCCTGCCGCCACGTCGTCGGCCGCGCGTTCCGCTTCAGCGGCGATGGCGTGAATCCGGAGTTCCCGCGGGGCACGCTGTTCGCGCAGAAAGGGATGGACAGCTACGCCGCGCTGCCGCTCAACGATTCGTCCGGGCAGCCGCTCGGCCTGATCGCCACGATGGACCGGGATCCGATGCGGGACGCAGCGCTGGCGGAGGCGATGCTCAAGATCTTCGCCATGCGCGCAGTGGCCGAGATCGAGCGCACGCGCGCGGAGGCGGCGCTGCGCACCTCCGAGGCGAACTATCGCGCGATCTTCGAGGCAAGCGAGGACGCGATCTTCGTGCACGATTGGGGCACGGGGGCCGTTCTCGACGTCAGCCCGAAAGCCGAAGAGATATACGGTTATTCCGTGGACGAGCTCCGCCGGCTGCGACTCGGCGCCATCAGCTCGAACGAGCCTCCCTACACCGAGGCCGAGGCGGAGCGGTGGATCGAGAAGGCGAAGTCGGGGCCGCCGGTGCGCTTCGAGTGGCGCGCCCGCCACCGGGACGGACACCTGATGTGGCACGAGGTGCGCCTCAAGCGCGCGACCATCGCCGGGCAGCGGCGCATCCTCGCGTTTGCCCGCGACATCACTGCGAGCCGGAGCGCGGAGGACGCGCTTCGCTCAAGCGAGGAACAGTATCGCGCGATCTTCAACGCCTCCGCCGACGCTCTCGTGCTGTGGAATTCGCACTTCCAGCGCGTCGACGTGAACCCCGCGTACGAGCGCATGTACGGCTACACCCGGGACGAGGCGGTCGGCGGCGCGCGCGCGCGCGACCTGCCCTCGGACCAGAGGAGAAGGCAAGAGGAGATCGTGGCTCGCACGATCGCCGGCGAGCGCTGCCAGGAGGAGATCGAGACCGTTCGCCGGAGCGGCGAGCGATTTCCGATAGAGGTGCGCACGATCCCGATCCAGCATCGGGGAGAGCCGCACGTGCTCGCGATGATCCGCGACCTGACCGAGCGCCGCCAGGTCGAGCGGGACCGCGCGCGACTCGAGGCGCAGCTGCGCCAGGCGCAGAAGATGGAGGCGATCGGCCACTTGACGGGCGGCATCGCTCACGACTTCAACAACCTCCTGACGAGCATCATGGGCTACGTCACGCTCGCCGCCGAGCGCTCGGGCGGAAGCGATCCGAAGCTCGCGACGTATCTGGACCAGGCGAGCCTCTCCTGCGCGCGGGCGCGCGACCTCATCCAGCAGATGCTGACCTTCAGCCGCGGCCGCCGCGGCGAGCCCCGCGCCCTCGCGCTCGCTCCGCTGGTCCGCGAATCGGTCAAGCTGCTGCGCTCGTCGTTTCCGGCGACCGTCGATCTGCGCACCGACCTCGACGACGATGCGCCGCCGGTCCTGCTCGATCCGGTTCAGCTCGACCAGGTGCTGATGAACCTCGCGATCAACGCGCGCGACGGAGTCCATTCGAACGGGGAGATCGGGATCGCCGTCAGGAGCGCGGGGCCGACGACGGCCGTCTGCGCCAGCTGCCGCCAGAATTTCGAAGGCAATTTCGTCGAGCTCGTCGTCACGGACACGGGCAGCGGCATCCCGCCGGACGTCCAGGAGCGGATGTTCGAACCCTTCTTCACGACCAAGGAAGTCGGCCGAGGCAGCGGCATGGGGCTGTCGACCGTGCACGGCATCGTGCACGAGCACGGCGGCCACATCGCAGTCGAGAGCGCGACCGGCAAGGGATCGACGTTCCGCGTGCTGCTGCCGGCGCTCCGGTCGCACGACGACGCAACCGCGCGCTCGCACCTCGCGGCCGCCGGCCATCCGCTGCCGCGCGCCGCGCTCGCCGGCCACGTCGCGGTCGTGGATGACGAGGTTTCGGTCGCACGTTTCATGCGCGACCTGCTGGTCCATTGGGGCCTCACCGTCAGCACCTTCGCCGACGCGCGCAAGGCGCTCGACGCCCTGGTGGCGGGCGAGGCGTACGATTTGGTGATCACCGACCAGACGATGCCCGGGATGACGGGGCTCGAGTTCGCGCGCGCGGCGCGCGCGCTCCATCCCGGCCTGGACGTCGTGCTGTACACCGGTTACGGCGCGGGAATTGCCGCAACCGAGCTCGAGCGGGCCGGCGTGGTCGCCCTCCTGCGCAAGCCCATCGAACCCCCGGAGCTCCTCGCGGTGCTGCGCGGACACCTGCAGGCCTGACGGAGTCGGCGCGCGCCTGCGCCGGGGCCGCGCCCGACGTCGCGGCGGTTCGAATGCAGGCGCCTGCATGGTGGAAGAGCCTTGGGGGACGCCACGCGCAATCGCGCTCGGCGCGCGCGCCTCGAGGCCCCAAAAGCCGATGCGTGGAGGTGCAACGCGATCGACGCTGCGCTACGATGGCCGCCCGCCGCCCCCGTCGAGGGGCCGGCGCTCCCACCCGCCAGCGGAGGATGCCATGCGTGTCGCCGTTCTGCGTCTGTTGCGCTCCCTTCCCGCCGTCGCGGTGCTCGTGGCCACGGTGCCCGCGCTCGCCGCTTCGCAGAGGACGTTCGTCGCGTCGAATGGCAGCGAGGCGAACGCCTGCAGCCTCGTTGCGCCGTGCCGCTCGTTCACGCGCGCGCTCACGCAGACCAGCCCGAAGGGCGAGATCGTGGTGCTGGACTCCGCGGGTTACGGTCCGGTAACCAGCAACGCGGTGAAGGTCGACGGCGCCTTCGCGGAGAGCGACATCAGCAAGAGCATGTTCGACGAGGGAATATCGTTCGCCACGTTCAACAAGGGCGTTCAAAAGGTCTATGGGGACAATTCGGGCTGGCCGCAATGGTCCGGCTCCGCACCCTTCCCCGTGGGCACGTTCTGACATGGAGATTGCCTACTCGCTCGACGCCTTCGTCAGCGACCTGCGCGCCGCCGCCGCGGCGACGCGCACGCCCGCGGACACGCTCGCCCGTGTGCGCCCGCTCGCGGTCCGCCTCGCCGCCGAGCGCACGTGGTTGCGGCCGGAGCATTACCGGACCGATCCCGACCAGGGCTTCCTCATCCACCTGCTGCACGAGGAGCCGAACCACGACCTCGCGGTGATGGCGCTCGCGTGGCTGCCGGGCCGCGGCACGCCGCCGCACGATCACGGCACGTGGGCGATCGTCGTCGGCGTCGACGGCGAGGAGCGCAACGAGTACTTCCGCCGCGTCGACGATCGCACCCGCGCCGGCCATGCGGAGCTCGAGAAGGTATCGGAGCGCGTGTGCGGACCGGGCGACGTCGTCCAGATGCTGCCCGGAGCGATCCACCGCGTGACGAACGTCGGCCCGAAAGTCGCTGTCTCGCTGCACGTGTACGGGCGCCACATCAACCACACGGGCCGCTCGCAGTTCGACGTCGAGGCGAGGACCGAGACGCCGTTCCTGGTAGCCGAGGCCTGAACGCCGCAGCTGGCCGGCACGGACCCAACCCGCACGAAGTGTCAGCGCCCTTCGTCGGGCCGGATCTCGCGCACCTCGGTCTCGACGTTGCCGCGGAGCACGGTGTCGTCGACGGCCCTGCCGATCGATTTCCGGACCACGGCCGTGAATCGGGCAGCCATGAATTCCGCCGTCGGCATCCCCATCGGAGCGTTCGGATCGAACAGCTTCTGGCTGTCGAACACCTTCTGCTGATCGATCACCGCGAGCGTCCCCGGATCGAGGACCCACAGCTGCACGTACGAAAAGGGCGCCGCGTATTGGTTGACGGGCGACACCGTGCCGTCCGGCGCCGTCGCCTCCGGACCGGCGGGTGGGCGACTGTTCGTCGTGCACGAGTCGGGATCGGTCGAGCTCTTGCCCGTCCGGCCCTGACACATCGCCTCGACGAAGGCGCCGGGTCCCTGGAGCTTGCCGGGCAATCCGTCGATATCCTTCGCGGCGTACGTCGGCGTCAGGACGACGATCCGGTCCCATTCGGAGCGCTGCGGCATCGCCTCGAGCGCAGCGAGGACCCTGTCGAGCGTGGCGCTCTCGCGTCGCGGACCGGGGACGTCCTCGAGCCCTCGCGGCTTGAGCGTCATGTAGATGCGCCGACTGTCCGGAACGAGCCTCGCGATCGCCGTGTCGAGGCCGCTCAGCGCAAGCCGGTTGAGCAGATCGTTGTCGACCGTATGGTTCGTGTGCCGGATGGGCGACAGGTGCGTACCGGTGCTCGACACTTCGGTCACCATCGCGAACTGGTCGCCGAGTGTGGCGATCAATGCGTACGTCTTCGGGCGCAGGCCGGCGGGCGCTCGCGAGGGGTGAATGGAACAGCGGCACCGGCGCGCGCACCGCTCAGGCGAGCGGCACGACCTTCACGACCTCGTCCGCCGTCGTGAGGCCCGCGGCGACCTTCATCGCGCCGGACACGCGCAGCGGCTTCATTCCGTCCTTGTAAGCCTGCTCGCGCAGCCTGACGTCGTCGGTGTCGGCGACGACGAGGCGCCGGATGCCCGGCGACATCAGCATGATCTCGTAGAGCCCGATGCGGCCGTAGTAGCCCGTCATCCGGCATTCGAGGCAGCCGTTCGCGACCATCACCTGCGGCGGCTTCTCGGCGCGCCACGGGGCGGTGATCGCCTTCCACGTCTCGTCGTCGGGCGGCTCGCCGGGCTTCTTGCAGTGCGGGCAGAGCGTGCGCACGAGGCGCTGCGCCATCACGCCGAGCAGGGTCGAGCTCAAGAGGTACGGCGGCACCCCGAGGTCGAGCATCCGCGTGACCGCGGTCGGCGCATCGTTCGTGTGCAGCGTCGAGAGCACGAGGTGACCGGTCAGCGCGGCCTGCACCGCCATGTCCGCGGTCTCGCGGTCGCGGATCTCGCCCACCATGATGATGTCGGGGTCCTGCCGCATCAGCGTGCGGACGCCGTGCGCGAAGTCGACGCCGAGCGACGGCTGGACCTGCATCTGGTTGAACGCGGGCTCGATCATCTCGATCGGGTCCTCGACCGTGCACACGTTGACCTCCGGCGTCGCGAGCTGCTTCAGCGACGAGTAGAGCGTCGTCGTCTTGCCGGAGCCGGTGGGGCCGGTGACGAGGATGATCCCGTTCGGCTCCTTGATCATGCGCTGCCAGCGTTCCTCGTCGTCGGCGTTGAAGCCGAGCTCGGTGAAGTCGCGGACCAGCACCTCTGGCGTGAAGATCCGCATCACGATCTTCTCGCCGAACGCCGTCGGCATCGTCGAGATCCGGAGCTCGACCTCGCTGCCCTCGGGCGACACCGTCTTGATCCGGCCGTCCTGCGGCCGCCGCTTCTC
>DASQBO010000266.1:0-19274 GCA_035635175.1 Casimicrobiaceae bacterium
GACGACCGGGTTCGCGAAGTCGCCGTCGATCAGCGTCTGCGCGACCTTGCCCGGCCGCGCGTTGTGCCACTGCGCCGAGGCGCCGGTCAGCACCCAGCCCGCGGTGAGCGAGCACATCGAGACGAACTCGAAGCCGGTGCCGAGCGCCTGCGCGAGCTTCTTCGCGAAGTACGTCTTGCCGAGGCCCGGCTCCCCGACGAGGAGGATCGGCGTGAACTGCACCGCTTCGTCGCCCGCGATCGCGAGCGCGAGATACTTGCGGAGGTCGTCGACGACCGCCGCGAAGTTGGGCGAAGCCTCGTAGAGTTCGTCGACCGCCGCCGCCGTCGAAGGCTTGACGATGAACCGCGACCCGCCGAGCGCCCGCATGCGCTCGTACCAGCCCTTGAGCCCTTCGTTGCCCTGCGCCGTGCTGTCGGCCGCTGCGCGCTCCACGTCGGCGACGGAATAGATGGACTGCAGTCCGGCGAGCGGAATGACAGGTTCCATGGCGGCGGCCTCCTGTAGGCGGGAGCGATGCATCAAGCATGCCAGAAGGCTGCGCCGCAGCGCCAGAGGAGACTCGTCCCTCGATCCCGCGGCGCAGCAGGCGGAGGCCGTGTCGGGTGGCGGCCTACGCGGCAGGCGCCGCGGTTGCAAAAAGGGGCGCGCGGAGTGCGCGAGGCGTATCGTTCTTCCCCTGCCCGGTGCGGCCGCCGAAACAGCCGCGCCCCGAGGCGAAGCTCCGGAGGACGAGGGTCGCCGCGAAGTCAGCGCGCCGCGCGGCACGCGGCGGAAGCGCCGGCCTCGCGCAGGTACGCGATGAGGTCGGCGCGCTCCTGCGCGTCGGCGACGCCCGCGTACGTCATCGCGGTGCCGGGGACGACGCCGGGCGGATCGGCGAGAAACCGATCGAGCGTCTTCTCGTCCCACGTGAGCTTCGAGCGCTTCATCGCGGGCGAGTAGTCGAATCCCGGAACGCTGCCGGCCTTGCGTCCGAGAAGCCCGCAGTGGCGCGGTCCCGTGCGGTCGTAGCGGAGCGCGTGGCACGCCTCGCAGCGCGGATAGATTTCCGCGCCGCGGCGCGCGTCGCCCGGGAGGGTCGTCGCGGCGCTCGCCGTCGCGCCGAGCGCTCCGGCGAGGAGCACCGGAAGCGCGGCGCGTACGAAGGGCATCAGGCGACGAAGGCCGTGGGCACCGGCGCCATCCCGAGCGCCTGGCGCAGCACCGCCCAGTGCATCGCCTCGTCGCCGAGGATGCTCGCCGCCGCCTTCGCGAGGTCGCGCTGGCCGAACAGCGGTACCGCGCCGAGGTAGGCGCTGACGGCGCCCTGCTCGAGCTTCGCCGCGAATCCGAGCACGTCGGCCTGCGTCTTCAGCGTCGCGACCGGGAATTCGTATTTCGGCTTGGCCGTGACCGGCGTGCCGCCGAGCTTGCGCACCGTCTGCGCGAGCACGTCGGCGTGCTCCTTGTGCTGGCCCTGGAAGGTGACGGCGAGGTCGAGCACGGGTTTCTGCAGCAGCCCGCTCTCCGCGCCGACCTGGTACGCGGCGATCGCTTCGTACTCGGCGCCGAGCGCCGTGTTGAGGATGCGGACGTCGCCGGCGCCGTCGGGCGATTGCGCGGCGAGCGCGTCGCGTCCGGCGAGCAGCGCGACGGCGGCGCCCGAGAGCACGGCACCCGAGCGCGCGAGCATCATGCGCCGCGCGGTGTTCACGTCGGGATAGTCGAGGAAGGACATGGCGGATCTCCTGAGGGGATTAGCGGGCGCCGGAGTCGCCGGCGAGCCGCGCCAACACGTTGGCGACGATGCGGTCGCAGCGCTCGCCGGCGAAGCCGAAGACGTCGCCGTACGCGCGGTCGACGTCGCGGGCCAGCGACTCTCGCAACAGGCTCCGTGCTCGGAAGAAGCGCGAGCGCACGGTGGCTTCGGGAATGTCGAGGCTCTTTGCGGTGTCCTCCACCGACAGCTCCTCGACGGCGCGCAGCACGAACACCGCCCGGAAGGCATCGGGCAGCGCATCGATCCGCGCTTCGAGCAGATGTCGCATCTCGGCGCGGTGCATCGCATGATCGGGTCGGTCCATCTCGGGCGCCTCCGTCGCCGCCGCAGCCTCGCGCGCGGCCTCGTCGTCGTCGTGGTGGAGCGGAAGGATCGCCGCGCGCCGGGACCGCTTGCGCAAGCGGGCGAGCGCCTCGTTCGCGACGATCCGGATCAGCCACGTCGACAGCCGGGCGTCGCCGCGGAACCGGTCCAGCGACCGATAGGCGAGAAGGTAGGCCTCCTGCAGCGCGTCCTCGGCCTCGCCGTCGTCCTTGAGGATCGCACGCGCCGTCCGGAACAAGGTCCGGTTGTGACGACGCATCAGCTGCTCGAAGGCCGCGACGTCGCCCGCGGCGATCGCGCGCGCCAGCGCGGCATCGTCTCCGGTCGCGGCGGGACCAGGGGCCGCTAGCGGCATGGGGGTTTCCGTTCCTCGCTCATGCCCATTGGATGACGCGAGGCGCGGGCCCGTTCCGGCGGCTCAGGCTGGCGGCGGCCGCGTCGCGACCATCGAGTCGCGGCCGCCGAACCACTCGAACCACGCCGCGGCGTCGGGACGCGTATCGCGCCAGGCGAGCGAAGCGAAGCGGAAATCGAGGTAACCCAGGGCGCAGCCGAAGGCGATGGTGCCGAGGTCCACGCGGTCGCCGAACGACGCCGCGCGCGCCTCGAGCGCTTCGAGGCCGGCATTCACCTTCGCGAGCTGTCCCGCGATCCAGTCGTTCCACCGGAGCGCCGCGGGCCGCAGCGCGGTCTCGTAGCGCGCGAGCACCGCCGCATCCATGATGCCGTCGGCGAGCGCCTGCTCGGTCAGCACGCGAAAGCGCGCTTCTCCGGTGCGCGGGATCAGGCTGCCGTCGCCGAGGCCGTTCAGGTACTCGCAGATCACGCGGCTGTCGAAGAGCGCGACGCCCTCGTCGGTGACGAGCGTCGGAATCTTGCCCAGCGGGTTCTGCGCCGCCACGCCGGCATCGCGGCTGACGGGCGACGTGTTCGCGGGGACGATCTCGATCCGCTCGCGCAAGCCGAGCTCGTCGGCTGCGACGAGGCACTTGCGCACGAAGGGGGACGCGGGAGCGTGGAAGATCTTCATCGGGAGCCTGCGGTGTGGAATGGGCGGTCGGCTTCGGGAATGCGTCGAAAGGCCCGATTCTCGACTGTTCGCCCGCCGCTGCGCAACACGCGTCGATCAGCGCCCTCGGAGCCCCGGCCGCGGGTGCTGGGCAATGCATGCGAGACGCCGCTCGAACGGGTCGAGCCGCGAGAGCGTCGCCCGCTGGCGCGGCGTTACGAGCGGGGTGTGCGGGAGCCCCGCGAGCCGATCGTGCGCCGCCCAGCACGGACCTGCCGCCGTCACCCAGTCCGCCGAGTCGATCCGCCGCAGGTCGAACGCGCCGGAATGGCTCACGAGCGTGCGCCGGCCGCGGCGATCCGTGTACTCGTGGAAGTACGACATCGCGAGCTCGCGCAGCGAGCGGTAGACGGGGTCGCGGTAGCGGAGCCCGATGTGGTTGCTCTTGGAGATCGCGCCCCAGCACCGGCCGCGGCGGAAGAGCGCCACGACGTGCGGCCAGTCGGCCGGATCGCAGTCGAGGTGCATCACGAGCGGCGGCCGGCCGCGGAGCCACAGTGCGCACGCGGCGACGAAGGCTGCCTCGATGCAGTGCGCGCGGCGCTGGCGGAGCACCTCGCGCACCGAGAGGACGGTCTCGCCGCCGACCTCGTAGTTGATCGGAAGGGCGTCGACGAACGCCTGAATGCGCTCGGGCGTCGCGAGCCGCGCGAGCGTCGACCGTTCCTTCGCATCGAGTCCGGTCCGCACGGGGCAGGGCGGCGATGAACGGCGCATCCGGCGGAGAGTACACCGAACGCCACGGCGCGACGCGCGCGCACCTGTCGCTTACAGATCGTAACGGCGGGTGCCGGTTGTCGGCCTTCGCATGCACAACCGCGCCCGTCCATGCTAGTGTCATCGCCATCCGCCACGCGCCCCCTTGAAACCGTGATGAAGCCGCTCACGCTCGTCAGCAGGAAGGTCTACTTCGGAGTCGATGCGCAGCGGATGCGCGAAGCCTCGGCGCGCGTGCTGGCGCGGCTCGGAGGGCAGCCCGACGACCGCGCGGTCGTGCGGCTCGACGCGCTGGTCGAGGACTTCCGCGTGACCGCGGCCGCGAGCCGTTCGATGGTCGACGAGATGCTGCGGCGCGGGCTCCTCGAGCGGCGCGACGCGCGCGGCGCCGAATACGGCGTCACCGAGAAGTTCCGGCGCTACGCGGAGGCGGAGATCGTCGAGCCGCTGCCGCGCGGCCGCGCGAAGATGCTGCTCACGCACGTCGCGGACCTATGCTGGCAGTTCAACCGGACCGCGCTCGAGAACAAATACGAGATCGAGGCCCTCGTGGTCTTCGGCGACTACATGAGCCTCGAGCCCGAGCTCGAGGAGCTCACCGTCGGCGTCACCGGGCGGCGGCGGCCCCCGCCGCAGAACCCGGCCGCGGGACGCGCCTCCCAGCCGCTGCAGGGCACGGAGCAGATCCGCGCGCTGATCGAGAGCCAGAGTCCGTACCTGCGGACGCACCTGTTCGCGCATCTCGACGACGTGCCGCGCCCCTTCAGCGTGCTGTTCAAGTCGCGCGGCTGAGCCGGACCGACGCGAGGCATGCGCCGCGTCGTGGCAGTCGTCTCCTCCGCCGTCGTCCTCGCGGGCTGCGCCGGCGCGCCGTCCGCTCCGAGCGCCCCCGCGAGCAGCGCGCTCCTGCGCGAGCAGGTGCTGGCGACGGAGCGCGCCTTCGCGAAGACGATGGCCGATCGCGACTTCGCGGCGTTCACGGCGTTCCTCTCGGAGGAAGCCGTGTTCTTCACCGCGAAGACGCCGCTCCGCGGCAAGGCGCAGGTCGCTGCGGCCTGGAAGCGCTTCTTCGAGGCGAAGGAACCACCGTTCAGCTGGGAGCCCGCCGACGCGCAGGTGCTCGACTCGGGCACGCTCGCGCTCAGCACCGGCCCCGTGCGCAATCCGGCCGGCAAGCAGTTCGCGATCTTCACCTCGGTCTGGCGGCAGGAAGCGCCGGGGACCTGGCGGATCGTGCTGGACAAGGGCGAAGACTACTGCGACTGCGCGGCGCGCTGAGCGCCGTCGCCCACCGATGGGGTAAGCTAGCGTGTCCGCGGCGCGCCGGGCTGCGCCGCCCACACACGGAGCCTCTTCCATGAACGCATCCCGTCTCGTTCGTTCGCTCGTGCTCGCCGCGGCTGCCTTGGGCGTCGCGGGCGCCGCCGCGGCGCAGGACAACAAGCTGCGCCTCATCACCTGGGCGGACTACGTGCCCGCCGACGTCGTCGCCCAGTTCAAGAAGGAGACCGGCATCGACGTCGAGGTGACGCTCTCGAACAACGAGGAGATGATCTCGAAGCTCCGCGCGACGGGCGGCGCCGGCTTCGACCTCGCGCAGCCGTCGCAGGACCGCATCGCCGGACCGCAGCAGGAGTTCGGCATCTACAAGCCGCTCGACCTCGCCAAGGTCAAGTCCGAGCTCTTCATCCCGTCGATGCTGGAGGCGACGAAGAAGAACACGACCGTCGACGGCAAGGTCTACGGGCTCCCCCACATCTGGGGCACCGACGGGCTCGTCGTCAACACGAAGGTCGCGAAGATGGCCGACTACGAGGACCTGTGCAAGCCCGATTACAAGGGCAAGACGTCGGTCCGCCTCAAGCGACCGACGCTGATCGCATTCGCTTTCGCGAGCGGGAAGGATCCTTTCGCGCTGTACAAGGATCCGAAAGCCTACGCGGCACTGATGGACGACATGGGGAAGAAGCTCGCCGCGTGCAAGGCGAACCTGCGCTTCTTCTGGGACAACAAGGACCAGTTGCTGAACGGGATGCGCACCGGCGAGATCGTCGGCGCGATGATGTGGGACACCGGAGGCTGGAAGCTCAACGGCGAGAATCCGGACATCCAGTTCATCGCACCCAGGTCCGGCGCGCTCGGCTGGATCGACACCTACGCGATCCCGGCGAAGGGCCGCAACGACGCCGCGGCCTACGCCTGGATCAATTTCAACATGCGGCCCGAAATCGCGGCGAAGGTCGCGGCATCCGCCGGCAACTTCACCGCGTCGAAGGGCGCCGACCAGCTGATGGACGCGAAGCTCAAGGCGCAGTTCGCGAAGAGCTTCCCCGACGAGGCGATGCGCAACATCAAGTGGTACCCGGCGGTGCCGCCCGGTATCGAGGACATCGAAGGCAAGGTGCTCGACCGCGTCAAGGCGGCGAACTGAGAGCGGCCTCGGGGCGACGCGCGACGCGGCCCCCTCGCCGCGCGCCGTCGCGCACGTTCGGCGCCGGATGACCCGGGATCTCGAGGTCGAGCGCGTCAGCAAGCGCTACGGCGCGCTGGCGGCGGTCGACGCGCTGTCGCTCGAGGTCGCCCACGGCAGCTTCTTCTCGATTCTCGGGCCCTCCGGCTGCGGCAAGACCACGCTGCTGCGGATCATTGCGGGCTTTCTCGAGCCCGACGAGGGAGACGTGCGGATCGGGGGTGCATCGATGCGCGGCGTGCCGCCGAACCGGCGCCCGGTCAACATGGTGTTCCAGCACCTCGCGCTGTTTCCGATGATGTCGGTCGGCGAAAACGTCGGCTACGGGCTCGCCCGCCGCGGCGCGCCGCGCGCGGAGATCCGGAGCAAGGTCGGCGCGATGCTCGAGCGCGTCGGACTGACCGGCGCGCAGGACAAGCGCATCGACCAGCTTTCCGGCGGGCAGAAGCAGCGCGTCGCGATCGCGCGGAGCCTCGTGCTCGAGCCGAAGCTCCTGCTCCTGGACGAGCCGCTCGGCGCGCTCGACCTCAAGCTGCGCGAGCACATGAAGATCGAGCTCAAGCAGCTGCAGGCGCACTTCGGCACGACCTTCGTCTACATCACGCACGACCAGTCCGAGGCGCTCGTGCTCTCGGACCGCGTCGCCGTGATGAACGGCGGGCGGTTCGAGCAGGTCGGCACCCCGCAGGAGCTCTACTACCACCCCGAGACGCCGTTCGTCGCCGCGTTCGTCGGGGCCAACAACCGCGTCGAGGGGCGCGCGTCCGGCGTCGACGACGCCACGGCCGAGGTCGCCACCGCCGCGGGACTGCGCCTGCGCGGCAGGCGCCGTGGCGCCGTCGCCGACGGCGGCGCCGCGGCGGCGTTCGTGCGGCCGGAGTCGATCGTGCTCGCGCGCGATCGCGCGGAGCTTCCCGCCTCCGTGCAGCCGTTCGAAGGCGACGTCGAGAGCCTGCTCTTCGACGGCGCGAACTCGGCCGTGCTCGTGCGGGAGAGCGCGAGCCGGCACGAGTTCCGGATCGCGCTCCCGCAGACCGGGCGCTTCGCCGACCTCGTGCCCGGGGAGCGCATCGCGTTCGGCTTCGAGCCGGACCGCGCGGTCTGCTTCGCGCTGGAGAGGGCGTGAGCGTCGCGCGCCCACGGCCCGCGTCGCCGGGCGCGCGGCTCGCGCTATGGCTCCTGGTCGCGCCGGCGCTCGTCTGGCTCGTCGGGCTGATCGTGCTCCCGCACGTCGAGCTCGCGTTCCTGTCGCTGCGTGCGCGCGTCGCGCCGCGCGTGTTCGAATGGAGCCTCGCGCAATACCGGACTTTCTTCGAGGAGCCGCTCTACTGGCAGACGTTCGTGCGGACCGCGACGATGTCGATCGCGGCGACGGCCGCGACGTTCGCGATCGCCTTCCCCGCGGCGTGGTACATCGCGAAGATCGCGAAGGGCCGCGCGCAGTCGCTGCTCTTCGTGCTGTGCCTGGTCCCGTTCTGGGTGAGCGAGACCGTGCGCACGCTCGGCTGGATGATCCTGCTCCGGGAATCCGGCGTCCTGCCGCGGATCCTCGCCGACCTCGGCGTGACCGCCGCCCCGGTCGAGCTCCTCTACCACGACGCGACGATCCTGGTCGGGCTCGTCTACACGTCGCTCCTGTTCATGGTCGTGCCGCTCGTCAACGCGCTCGAGACGCTCGACGATTCGCTGATCGAGGCGGCCTACGATCTCGGCGGCGGCGGAGCGTCGATCCTCCGGGACATCGTGATCCCCCACGCGGCGCCGGGCATCGCCGCGGGCGCGATCGTCGTCTTCATGCTGACGCTCGGCAACTACCTGACGCCGACGCTGCTCGGCGGCAAGAACTCGCTGTGGTTCACCGAGCAGATCTACGCCCAGTTCATCACGCGCTTCAACTGGGAGCAGGGCGCGGCGTTCGGGTTCCTGCTCCTCGGTCTCTCCACGGCGATCGTCTGGCTCGGCCTCAAGCTCGCCGGCCAGCGCTTCACCGACGTGATGCGGCGCTCGTGATCCCGACGCTTCCGCGGAGCCGGCTCGAGCGCCTCGCCGTCGGCGGCTACGTCGTCGCGTTCTTCGTCTTCCTGTTCCTGCCTCTCGCGGTCGTCGCGATATTCGCGTTCAACGACGCCAACTATCCGGCGCCCCCCTGGCGCGGCTTCACGCTCGACTGGTTCACCGGCGGCAGCGGCCGGACCGGGCTCTTCGCGGACCGCGCGCTGCTCGCGTCGATCTGGACGAGCGTCGTCGTCGCGTTCTGGGTCACCGTCCTCGCGGTCGCCGGCGGGACCGTCAACGCGTTCCTGCTCGAGCGCGCGCGCTTCCGCGGCAAGGCCGCGCTGTCGCTCGCGATGCTCGCGCCGCTCGTGATTCCGGGGGTGATCCTCGGCATCTCGATCCTCGCGTTCGCGAGCCGGCTCGCGCGCTTCGCCGACGACGCGTTCGGCCTCGAGCTCGAGTTCCTGCGGCCGGGACTGCCGCTGGTCGTCGCCGGGCAGTTCTCGTTCATCGTGTCGATCGCCACGCTGACCATCGCCGCGCGGCTCAAGCGCTTCGACTCGGCGCTCGAGGAGGCGGCGCTGAACCTCGGCGCCACGCGAGCGGCGGTGCTGCGCACCGTGACCCTGCCCTATCTGCGGCCCGCGCTGGTCGGCGCCGCGGCGATCGCGTTCCTCATGTCGTTCGAGAACTTCAACACGACGCTGATGCTCGTGGGTTCGGACCCGCCGTTGACGATCATGATGTACGGCCGGATGCGCGAGGGCGCGAGCCCCGTGCTGAACGCCGTGAGCCTGTTCCTGATGGTCGCCTCCGCGCTGCTCGCGCTCACGCTCCTGCGGCGGTCCGGCCGCGAGCGGGCGCCGGCCTGACGCGCGCGGGACGGGTGGAGCGCTTTCGCGCGATCGTGCTGGGCCTGGGCGCCATGGGGAGCGCCACTCTCCGCTCGCTCGCGCTGCGCGGCGTCCGCGCGCTCGGCATCGACCGGTTCTCGCCGCCGCACGCGCGGGGTTCGTCGCACGGCGACACGCGGATCACGCGGCTCGCGATCGGCGAAGGCGTGCACTGCACGCCGCTCGCGCGTCGTTCGCACGAGCTGTGGCGCGAGCTCGAGCGCGAAACCGGAGCGACGCTCCTCAGGGCGGTCGGGGGGCTCTTCATCTCGAGTCCGACTCGCTCGGCGGTGATGCACGTGCCCGATTTCTTCGCGAACACGGTCGCCGCCGCCCGCGAGTACGGGATTGCGCACGAGATCCTCGACGCAGCGGCGATCCGGCGACGGTTCCCGCCCTTTCGCGTCTCCGCCGACGAATACGGCTACTTCGAGCCCGAGGCCGGCTACCTCCGCCCCGAGACGTGCATCGCCGCGCAACTCGATTCGGCGGAGCGGCACGGCGCGACCCTCCATCGCAACGAGACGGTCACGGGCTTCGACGTCACCGCCGGCGGCGTCGCCGTCGCCACGGATCGGGGCCGCTACGTCGCCGACCGGCTGGTGGTCGCCGCCGGCGCTTGGCTGCCCACGCTCGTGGGTCGCGACATCGGGCGCCATTTCACGATCTATCGGCAGCGCCTGCTGTGGCTCGCGATCGACGGCGATCCCGCCAGCTTCGTGCCGGAGCGCTGCCCGGTCTTCATCTGGGAGCTCCAGGACAGGCGGCAGGGCATCTACGGGTTTCCGGCGATCGACGGACCGGCGGGCGGCGTCAAGGTCGGGACCGAGCAGTTCGCGAGCGCGACCACCGCCGACGAGGGCGAGGGTGCGCTGCCCCCTTTCGACATCGCGGCGTTCCACGCGACGCTGGTCGCGCCGTACGTGCGCGGGCTATCCGCGCGCTGCGTGAAGGTCGTGACCTGCCTCTACACGGTCACACCCGACTTCGGATTCGTGATCGACGCGCACCCCGATTCGGATCGCGTGCTGCTCGTGTCCCCCTGCTCGGGCCACGGCTTCAAGCACTCGCCCGCGATCGGCGAAGCGGCGGCGGCGTGGGCCGAGGACGGCCGGGCGCCGTTCGCGAGCGACGCGTTCTCGCTCGCGCGCTTCGGAGCCGCACGGCCAGCCTGACGCGCGCCGGTGCGTCGCAGACGTGCCGCCGGCCCCGGCCTCGCGTACCATGACGATTCCGGCGGGCCTCCTCGCGCCCGCATGCGCGTCGCCTTTCGTGTCCGAACCTACCCGCTGGGCCTTTCCCGCCGAAATGCAGCCGGCGCAGGGCGAGGTCCGCTTCAACCTCAAGTCCGCGCTCGACGCCGTCGTCGCGCTGCGCGCCGACATTCCCGAGGACGCGTTCACCGCGCCGATCCTGGGGACGGAGCGGACGGGCAGCGGCGTCGTCATCGGTGACGACGGGCTCGTGCTCACGATCGGCTATCTCGTCACCGAAGCGGAATCGATCTGGCTGTCCGCGAACGACGGCACCGTCGTGCCCGGGCATCCGATCGCGTTCGACTTCGCGACCGGCTTGGGACTCGTGCTTCCGCTTTCGCCGCTCCGCGTGCAGCCGCTCGCCCGCGGCAGCGCTTCGACGGTGGCGCCCAACGACGACGTCTTCGTGCTGGGGAGCGGCGGCCGGTCGCACGCGCTCAAGGCGACCGTGTTCGCGAAGCGGGAATTCGCCGGCTACTGGGAGTACCTGCTCGACGAGGCGCTGTTCACGACGCCGGTCCATCCCGAATGGAGCGGTGCCGCCCTCGTGGGGGAGGACGGAAGGCTCGTCGGCATCGGTTCGCTGCTCGTGCAGGAAGCCGTCGGCGACGAGGTCGTCAAGGGCAACATGTTCGTGCCCGCAGACCTGCTCGCCCCGATCCTCGAGGGCCTGCTGCGCACGGGACGTTCGCCGCTGCCGCCGCGGCCGTGGCTCGGCATGTACACGGCCGAGACGCCGGGCGGGCTCGTCGTCAACGGGATCGCCTCGGGCGGCCCGGCCGACAAGGCCGGCGTCGCGGCAGGCGACGTCGTCGTCGCGGTGGGCGACGACCGCGTCACCGGCTTGGCCGACATGTACCGCCGGATCTGGCGCAAGGGGCCGGCGGGCACCGAGATCGTGCTGACGATGGCGCGCGACGGCACGCCGCGCCGCGCGACGGTCCGCTCCGGGGACCGCGGCGACTTCCTGCGCAAGCCGAGGCTCCAGTGATTCGTTTCCTCCGCGCCATGGTGGTCGCGAGCGCGGCGCTTCTCGCCGTGCTGGCCGGCGCAGGGGCCGGGGCGCAGGGCACGCCGCCCGCACCGCTGCGCGTGATAGCGTTCGACGGCGGCTGGAACCTGCCCGTCTGGGCGGCGCAGCGGCAGGGCTTCTTCGAGGCGAACGGCGTCAGCGTGACGATCGCGTGGACCCCGTCCTCCGGCTATCTCGTCACCGCGCTGCTCGACGGCCGCTACGACATCGCCCTCGCCGGCATCGACAACCTGGTCGCCTATCAGGAGGGCCAGGGCGAGGCGAGGATTCCCGACAACCCGGACCTCTTCGCGTTCCTCGGCAACGACAGCGGGTTCGCGTCGATCGCCGCCGCGCCGGCGGTGCGGAGCTTCGCCGACCTCAAGGGCAGGACCGTCTCCGTCGACGCGATGACGACGGGCTACGCATTCGTGGTGCGCGAGCTCCTCGCGCGGAACGGCGTCGCGGAGTCCGACGTCCGCTACGTCCGCGCCGGCGGCACCGCGAACCGCTACCGCGACCTCCTCGCCGGCAAGCACGACGCGACGCTGCTGCGCACGCCGTTCGAGCTGCTGGTCCGCGAGCGCGGCTTCAACCAGCTCGCGACCGCGGAGGCGCTCGGCGCGTACCAGGGCACCGCAGGCATCGCGCGGCGCAGCTGGGCGCGCGACCATGAGCGCGAGCTCGTCGGCTTCATCCGCGGCTATCGGGCGGGGATCGACTGGCTCTACGACCGCGCGAACCGTGACGTCGTCGAGGCGATCCTGATCGCCAACATCCGCGACATGACGCCCGCGCTCGCGAAGAAGTCCTACGACCTGCTGCTCGCCGACAAGGGCGGCATAACGCGCGACGCGGCGCTCGACCTCGAGGGCATCCGGACGGTGCTCGCGCTGCGCAGCAAGTACGGCCAGCCGCAGAAGACGCTGACCGACCCCGTCAAGTACGTCGATCTCTCGTATTACGAAAAGGCCGGCCGGCGCTGACCGGCGCGACAGGGAGCGAGCACGCGATGGCGAAGGGGAAGGGCAGGGGCAACGCGGCGGAGCCGAAGGTGATCCGGCCGGACGACATCGACCCGCATCACCGCTGGGACCGGCCGCTCGCGGCGCCCGGCCACACGCAGGTCGACTTCGAGGAGCGCGTCGACTTCCGGCGGCTGCATGACTACCGGCTCGCGCGCACGCGCGCTGCGCTCGCGCAGTCGGGGCTGGGGGCGCTGCTCTGCTTCGACCAGCACAACATCCGCTACATCACGAGCACGGTGATCGGCGAGTGGGCGCGCGACAAGCTCACGCGCTATGCGCTCCTGACCGGCAACGGCGACCCGTACATCTGGGACTTTGGCTCGGCGGCGAAGCACCACCGGCTGCACGCGCCGTGGCTTCATCACGATCACTGTCGCGCGGGACTCCTCGGCCTGCGCGGTGCGGTAGGCGCCGACATCGAGCTCTTCCGGAGCGCGGCGCGCGAGATCAAGGCGCTGCTCGACGAGGAGGGCGTCGGCGACCTGCCGGTCGGCCTCGACGTCGTCGAGCCGCCGTTCCTCTTCGAGCTGCAGAAGCTCGGCGTCGAGGTCCGCGACGGCCAGCAGACGATGCTCGCCGCGCGCGAGGTGAAGAACATCGACGAGCTGACGCTGCTCAACATGGCCGCCGCGATGGTCGACGGCGTCTACCAGGACATCGCGGAGGCGCTGAAACCCGGCGTCCGCGAGTCCGAGATCGTCGCGCTCGCGACCGGCCGGCTCTACGAGATGGGCAGCGACTGCGTCGAGGCGATCAACTCGATCTCGGGCGAGCGCTGCAGCCCGCACCCGCACAACTTCACCGACCGCCTGATCCGTCCCGGCGACCAGGCGTTCTTCGACATCATCCAGTCGTTCATGGGTTACCGCACGTGCTACTACCGGACGTTCAACGTCGGGCTCGCGACCGGCGCGCAGCGCGATGCGTACCGGAGGGCGCGCGAGTGGATGGACGTCGCAATCGACCTCCTCAGGCCCGGCGTGTCGAGCGACCGGATCGCCGCCGCGCTGCCGACCGCGCAGGACATCGGCTTCGCAAGCGAGATGGACGCGTTCGGATCGAACTTCTGCCACGGGCTCGGGCTCGGGCTGCACGAGCGGCCGCTCGTCTCGCGTCTCAACTCGTTCAAGGAACCGATCGAGCTCAAGGCCGGCATGGTGTTCGCGGTCGAGACGTACTGCCCGGCGACGGACGGCATCTCCGCGGCGCGGATCGAGGAGGAGGTGATCCTGACGCCCACCGGGCCGAAGGTGATCTCGCTCTATCCCGCGCAGGAGCTACCGATCGCGAATCCCTATTGATCCGGCAACGAGCGACGAACGAACGATGAATCCCGACGATCCGGTCGTGCTCGACCGCGAGTTCGAGCGCAGGCTTAACGCGCGCGATCTCGACGGCCTGATGCAGCTCTACGAGCCGGAGGCGGCGCTGATGCCGATGCCGGGCAGCGTGGTGGTCGGCGCCGCCGCAGTTCGCGGCGCGCTCGCCGGATTCATCGCGGCGAATCCCGCGATCCGCACCCGCGGCCGCCTCGTCGCGCGGACCGGCGACCTCGCGCTGCTGGCGAACGACTGGACGCTCGAGATCGACGGACCCGACGGCAAGCGGACGACGATGACCGGCAGCGCGATCGAGGTCGCGCGCCGGCAGCCGGACGGCCGCTGGCTGTTCGCCCTCGACATGCCGTTCGGCGCTCCGAAATGAGCGACCGCCTCCGCAGCACGATCGGCTGGATCGGCATCGGCCGCATGGGCTACGAGATGGCCGCGCGGCTCGCGCAGGGCGGCGCGGACGTGACCGTGTGGAACCGCACCCGCGCGAAGGCGGAGCCGCTCGCGCAGCACGGCGCGAAGCTCGCGGCGAATCTGCGCAAGCTGGCCGCCTGCGACATCGTGTTCGTGATGGTGTCGACGTGGGACGACGTGAAGGAGGTCGTCGCGGGACCGGACGGCCTGCTCTCGGGCGGCAATGCGCCGAAGCTCGTCGTCGAGTGCTCGTCGATCTCGCTCGAGGGCTCTGCCGAGCTCCGCGCGATCCTGGCCGCGCGCGGCGTCGAACTGCTGGCGGCGCCGGTGTCGGGCAACGCGAAGGTCATCAAGGCCGGCAAGCTGTCCTTCGTGTGCTCGGGGCCGCGCGCGGCGTTCGACGCCGCGGCGCCGTACCTGGCGCTGATCGGGCCTGCCGCGAGCTACGTCGGCGAAGGCGAGCTGGCGCGGATCGTGAAGATCTGCCACAACGTGTTCCTGGCCGTGGTGATCCAGTCGCTCTCGGAGATCACGGTGCTCGCGCAGAAGGCGGGCGTGCCGCGCCACGCGTTCCTCGACTTCGTCAACCAGAGCGTGATGGGCTCCACTTTTTCGCGCTACAAGACGCCGGCGCTCGTCAACCTGGATTTCAAGGTGACGTTCACCCCGAAGCTCCTGCGCAAGGACCTCGATCTCGGCCTCGACGCCGGGCGCCGCTTCGAGGTGCCGCTGCCGCTCGCGTCGACGACGCGCGACATCGTGCAGACGCTGATCGGGCGCGGGATGGACGACGGGGATTTCGCGAAGCTGATCGTGCTGCAGGCGCAGGCGTCGGGACTCGCGCTCGAGCCCGAGAACGTACCGGTGGGGGACGGTCTGTCCTGACCGAGCCGGGAGTAAACACAAGGAGCATGCGATGACATTCGTGCGGAAATTTGCGGCGTTCGCGCTCTGCGCGCTCGTTTCGGGCGTCGCCGGCGCGCAAGCCTGGCCGACGAAGCCGGTGAAGCTCGTCGTCCCGTTCACCGCGGGCAGCGCGACCGACATCCTCGCGCGCACCGTCGGGCAGAAGCTGGGCGAGATGTGGGGTCAGCCGGTGGTGGTCGACAACCGTCCGGGTGCGGGCGGCACGATCGGCACCGCGCTCGTCGCGAAGAGCGCGCCCGACGGCTACACGCTGCTCGTCAACTCGGCCGCGCAGGCGTACAACCCGTCGATCTACTCGGGCCTGACGTTCGACACGATGAAGGACTTCGTCGACGTCGCGCCGCTCGCCGGCCAGCCGAACGTGCTCGTCGTCGCGCCGACGAGCGGCTACAAGACGGTCGCCGACCTGATCGCCGCGGCGAAGGCGAAGCCGGGCGCGCTCAACTTCGGCTCCGCCGGCACGGGCAGCGGCACGCACATCAACGCGGAGAAGTTCCGCCTCGCGGCCGGCGTCGACGTCGTCCACATTCCGTACAAGGGAACGCCGGAGGCGCTGACCGACACGATGACGGGCCGCATCACGTACTTCTTCTCGCCGATCTCGGCGGCGTTGCCGCACGTGAAGGAGGGCAAGCTCGTCGCCCTCGCCGTCAGCACGGCGAAGCGCTCGAGCGCGCTGCCCAACGTGCCGACGATCGCCGAGAGCGGACTCCCCGGCTTCGACTACAACCTGTGGGTCGGCGTTTTCGCGCCGGCCGGCACGCCGCCGGACGTCGTGGCGCGGATCGCCTCCGACACCGCGAAGGCGCTGCAGACGTCCGAGGTGAAGGAGCGGCTGATCGCGCTCGGCGCCGAGCCCATGCCGATGACGACCTCCGAGTTCACGAAGTTCGTCGACACCGAGATCGAGGACTCCGGCAAGGTGATCCGGGCGGCGAACATCAAGGTCCAGTAGGCGCCCCCGCCGCGCTCGCGACCAATGCGTTACGGCTGCGCGACGGCCGTCCTGTAATCCCACCCGCCGCCCGCCGCCTTCGCGAAGTCGACGAGCGCGAGGCGGACGTTGCGCGCCGCGACGATCTCGAGCGTCTGCGCCTGCAGGAGCTGGCGCTGTGCGTCCAGCACCTCGAGGTACGGCGAGTAGCCCGCGCGGTAGCGCAGGTCGGAGAGCTCGAGCGCCTGCTGGAGCTTCACCCGGCGCTCGTTCTGCGCGGCGAGCGCCTCGCGCGTCGTGTCGTTCGCGGAAAGCGCGTCGTGCGCGTCGCGGAACGCGCTCTGCACGGTCTGCGTGTAGAGGATGACGAGCTCGTCGCGGCGCGCGGTCTGCGCGTCGACGTTCGCCTCGATTCTCTTGAGGCCGATCAGCGGCTGCAGGAGCGACGCGGCGATCCCCCAGACGACCCCCGGACCGGAGAACAGGTTGCTGAGCGCGCCGGCCTGCGTGCCGTAGCTGCCGGTGAGCGAGATCGACGGATAGTAGTCGGCGCGCGCGACGTCGATGCGGAGGTTGCCTGCGGCGAGCTGCGCCTCGGCGCGCCGGATGTCGGGGCGGCGCGCGAGCAGGTCGGAGGGCACGCCTGCCGGGAGCGTGGGCACCGCCGTCAGGCGGGCGACGGCGAGGTCGCGCGCGATGGACGGGGCGAATACCTCCCTGGGCGAGCGTCCGAGGAGCACCGCGAGCGCCGATTCGTACTCGCTGCGCACCCGGCGCGCGAGGGCGACGTCGCCGGCGACGGCCGCACGCTCGGCCTCGGCGGTGCGGAGGTCGTACTCGCCGATGACCCCGCCCTCGTAGCGGTCCTTCTGCAGCGCGACGGTCTCGTCGCGGAGCTTGAGCGTGTCGAGAAGGAGCTGCAGCTGCGCGTCGGCCGCGAGCAGGTTGAAGTAGTCCCGCGCGGTGTCGGCGGCGACGATCGTGCGGACGACCTCGCGGGCATACTCGGTCGCGAGAAGATCATCACGCGCGGCGGCGGTCGCGTTGCGGTACTTGCCCCAGAGATCGGCTTCGTAGGACGCCTGCAGTCCCACCGACAGGTCGGTCGACAACGGTGAGAACCCGGGCGGCAGCGGGTTCGAGCCGACCTGCGTCGATCGGTCCCGCGCCGCGCCCGCCGAGAGATCGACGGTCGGATACTGGTCCGATTGCGCGAGCAGCACCAGCGCGCGGCCGTACTCGACGCGGGTGATCGCGGCCTTGAGGTCGAGGTTGTTGGCGAGCGCCTCGGCGACGAGGCCGTCGAGCGTCGGATCGCCGAACGCGGTCCACCAGCGATCGAGCTGGAGGTCGCCCGCGGTGGCGGCGGGCAGGTCGAGCTGCGGCGGCGGCGGCGGCGTGCTGGCGCAGCCGGCGGCGAGCGCCGCGAGGACGATGCACGACAACGTCTTACGCATGCGTGTCTCCATGCGGATGCGGCGGGTGCCCCGGGGTGTGCGGCGGCGGATGGCGGGCCGCCTCGCGCGCGTGCCGCACCTCGGTGTAGAGCTCCTCCGTGCTGCGGGGCTCGCGCAGGTGGCGGTCGGTGATCAGCTTGAAGAACATCGGAACGAAGAAGATCGCGAGGAAGGTCGCGGCGATCATGCCGCCCATAACGCCGGTGCCGGTCGAGTGGCGCGCGCCCGCGCCCGCGCCGGTCGAGATCGCGAGCGGCAGCACGCCGAGGATGAACGCCAGCGACGTCATCAGGATCGGCCGGAACCGAAGGCGCGCCGCCTCGAGCGTCGCGGCCGACGCCGACATGCCTTCCGCGTGCTTCAGAATCGCATACTCGACGATCAGGATGGCGTTCTTCGCGGCGAGCCCCAGCAGCGTGACGAGGCCGATCTGGAAGTAGACGTCGTTGGTGAGCCCGCGCAGCCACACGGCGGCGAGCGCGCCGAACGTGCCGAACGGCAGCGCGAGCAGCACCGAGAACGGCAGCGACCACTTCTCGTACTGCGCGGCGAGGATCAGGAACACCATGATCACGGCGAGGCCGAGCGCGAACGTCGAGGCGCCGCCCGAGCGCTTCTCCTGGTAGGACGTGCCGCCCCAGTCGTAGCTGAATTCGGGCGGCAGCACCTCGCGCGCGATCTGCTCGACGCGCGCGATCGCCTGTCCGGAGCTGTAGCCCCTGGCGGCCTCGCCGAAGATCTTGACGGCCGGCAGGTTGTTGAAGCGGTCGAGCGCGTCGGGCCCCGACGAGTAGCGGACGCTCGCGAGCGCCGCGAGGGGGATCATCTCGCCCTTGTCCGACCGCACGTACACCGCGCCGATGTCGTCGGGGCGCGTCCGCTGCGACGGCTCGGCCGACATCAGGACCTGCCACGCGCGTCCGTACTTGTTGAAGTCGTTGACGTAGTAGGTGCCGAGCGTGGCCGACAGCGCGGCATAGAGGTCGTCGATCGGCACGCCGGCCTTCTTCGCCTTGTCGCGGTCGACGTCGACGTAGAGCTGCGGCACGTTCGCGCGCCACAAGGTCTGCGCGAAGCCGAGCGACTTGTCCGCGTTGACCCGCTGCAGGAACTGCTGGACGACCTCGTTCGTCCGCGCGGCATCGCCGTCGCCGTGGTTCTGGATGTAGAACTCGTAGCCGCCCGCGGCGCCGAGGCCGAAGATCGGCGGCGGATTGAAGGCGAGCACCAGCGCCTCCTTGATCCCCATCGTCTTGCCGAAGAGCTCGCCGACGAGCTGCTGTGCCGTGACGTGACGCTTGTCCCACGGAATCTGCGTGACGAAGATCGTCGCCGCGTTGTTGCGGAAGCCGCCGCCCAGGAAGTCGAAGCCGGTGAAGGAGACGATGTCCTGGTTGTTGGGATTGGAGCGGATCGCCTGCTCCACCTGCGCCACGACCTTGTCCGTGCGATTGAGCGTCGCTCCGTCGGGGAGGATCACCGCGCTGATGTAGAACCCCTGGTCCTCGTCGGGAACGAGGCTCCCCGGCGCGAAGTGCCACAGCCCGGCGGTGATGACGACCATGCCGGCGAAGAGCAGCAGGCCGATCGCGCCCCGACGCACCATCCACGCGACGCCCGACGTGTAGTGCGTCGTGACGCTCCCGAAGACGCGGTTGAAGCCGGCGAAGAAGCCGCGCGTCGGC
>DASQBO010000267.1:0-12380 GCA_035635175.1 Casimicrobiaceae bacterium
CGGCGTCACCTTCCACGACGGCGAGAAGCTCGACGCCGCCGCGGTCAAGTACAGCCTCGAGCGGCACAAGACGATGCCCGGCAGCAACCGCAAGGGCGAGCTCGCGCCGGTGACGACCGTCGACGTCGTCGACCCGATGACCGTGCGGCTCAATCTGTCGGCGCCCTTCGCCCCGCTGCTCGCGGCGCTCGCCGATCGCGCCGGGATGATCGTGTCGCCGAAGGCGGCGCAGGCCGCGGGCGACAAGTTCGGCGCGAAGCCGGTGTGCACCGGGCCGTTCCAGTTCGTCGAGCGCGTCGCGCAGGACCGGATCGTCTTGGAACGCTATCCGAACTACTGGAACAAGGGCGAGATCCATCTCGACAAGATCGTCTACTTGCCGATCGTCGACTCGACCGTGCGCCTCGCGAACCTGAAGTCGGGCCAGCTCGACTTCGTCGAGCGGCTCGCGCCGTCGGACGTCGCGGCCGTCAGATCCGATGCGCGGTTCAAGCTCTCGAAGATCACCGAGATCGGCTACCAGGGGATCTCGATCAACACCGGGAAAAGCGACCTCGCGCAGAAGAACCCGCTCGGCAAGGATCCGCGCGTCCGGGAGGCGTTCGAGCTCGCGCTCGACCGCGACGGCATCGTCCAGGTCGTGATGGAAGGCGAGGCGGCTCCCGGCAACCAGTGGGTCGCGCCGAACAACGCGTTCTACGCGAAGAACATGCCGATCCCGAAGCGCGACGTCGCGAAGGCGAAGAAGCTGCTGCAGGAGGCGGGCGTGCCGAACCCGAGCTTCACGCTGATGGCGCCGACGACCGCGGACGGCCAGAAACTCGCGCAGGTCGTGCAGGCGATGGCGAAGGAGGCGGGCTTCGACGTTAAGCTGCAGGCGACCGAGTTCGCGACCTCGCTCGACCTGGCGGACAAGGGCCAGTTCGAAGCGTACGTGCTCGGATGGAGCGGTCGCGCCGACCCGGACGGCAACATCTTCAGCTTCATCGGGTGCAAGCAACCGCTCAACATCTCCGGCTATTGCAACAAGGAGGTCGACGACCTGCTCGTCCGCTCGCGGACCGCGGCCGATCCGGCCGAGCGAAAGAAAGCTTACGAGCAGATCGCCGCGATCGTGCTCAAGGATCGCCCGATCATCTATCTCTACCACCGGCACTGGCTGTGGGCGTACACGAACAAGCTCTCGGGCCTGCGCACCGTGCCCGATGGGCTCGTCCGCGTGCAGGGACTGAAGTTCAACTGATTCACCGTGGTCAATTTCGTCGTCCCCGCGAAGGCGGGGACCCAGCGACACCTGATGAAAGACACTGGATTCCCGCCTGCGCGGGAATGACGCGGTGCCATGTCGCGCTTCCTCGGCCACCGCCTCGCGACGATCGTCCCGACGCTGCTCTTCGTCTCGATGCTCGTATTCGGGCTGCAGCAGCTGCTGCCCGGAGACGCGGCGGTGGTCCTGGCCGGCGAGGAGCGTGACCCGAACGTCGTCGCGTACCTCCGCGCGAAGCTGCACCTGGACGAGCCGCTGCCGGTCCGCTACGCGTACTGGCTGGGCGGCGTGGTGACCGGCGACCTCGGCGAGTCGCTGCGGATGCAGAAGCCCGTGACGTCGCTGATCGCCGAGAAGCTGCCCGTGACGATCGAGCTCGCGCTGATCGCGATCGTCATCGCGTTCGCGATCGGCATCCCGGCGGGCATCGTCTCCGCTGTGTACAAGGGGACGTGGCTCGACTACGCGGCGAACGCGGTCGCGCTGTGGGGCCTTTCGACGCCGAACTTCTGGCTCGGGATCATGCTCATCCTTCTGTTCGCGGTGTCGCTCGGCTGGCTGCCGGCGTCGGGCTACGTGAGCCCCTTCGAGGACCTGCGCGCGAACCTCGCGGCGATGATCATGCCGGCGTTCGTGCTCGGCAACGCGATCGCCGCCGTGCTGATGCGGCACACGCGGAGCGCGATGCTGCAGGTGCTCACGTCGGATTACGTCCGAACGGCCCGTGCGAAGGGGCTCGACGAGCGCGTCGTGGTGCTGAAGCACGCGCTTCGAAACGCGCTCGTCCCGATCATCACGCTCGGCGCGCTCGAGCTCGGCACGCTGCTCTCCGGTGCGGTGCTGACCGAGCAGGTGTTCACGATTCCGGGCTTCGGCAAGCTGATCGTCGACGCCGTCTTCAACCGCGACTACGCGGTCGTGCAGGGCGTCGTGCTGTTCACCGCGACGGCATACATCGCGCTGAACCTTCTCGCGGACATCGCGTACTTCGTCGTCAATCCCAGGCTGCGCAGCTGATGGCGACCCTTGCGCTCGACGTGCTGCCGCGCGAGGCGAGCCCCGGCCGGCGGGCGCTCGCTCGGCTCCTCCGGCGGCCCTCGGCCGTCGTCGGGCTCGCCGTCGTCGTCGCGGTCGTCGCCGTCGCGATCGCGGCGCCCGTCGTCGCGCCCTACGATCCTCTCGCAACCTCCTGGGGCGCCGTGCGCAAGGCGCCGTCGGCCGCGCATCTCTTCGGCACCGACGAGCTCGGCCGCGACGTTTTCTCGCGCGTCGTGTTCGGCGCGCGCGCGTCGCTGCTTGCCGGCGTGGTGTCGGTCGTGATCGCGATCGCCCTCGGCGTCCCGCTCGGGCTCCTCGCGGGCTATGCCGGGCGCATTCCCGATGCCCTGATCTCGCGCATGACCGACGCGATGCTCGCGACGCCCTTCCTGATCCTCGCCATCGCGCTCGCCGCGTTCCTCGGGCCGAGCCTCGAGAACGCGATGATCGCCATCGGCATCTCGGCGACGCCGGTCTTCATCCGGCTCACGCGCGGCGCGGTCTTCGCGGTCAAGGTCGAGGACTACGTCGAGGCGGCGCGAGCGCTCGGCAATCCCCGCTGGCGGATCGCGCTCCGGCACATCCTGCCCAACGTCGTGCCGCCGCTGATCGTGCAGGCGACGCTCGCGATCGCCGCCGCCGTCATCGCCGAGGCGAGCCTTTCGTTCCTGGGGCTCGGGCAGCAGCCGCCGGCACCGAGCTGGGGCAGCATGCTCAACACCGCGAAGAACTACATTGAGCAGGCGCCGTGGATGGCGGTGTGGCCCGGCCTCTCGATCTTCGCGCTCGTGCTCTCGTTCAACCTCCTGGGCGACGGGCTTCGCGACGCGCTCGACCCGCGCAACGCATAAGGGAGGTGCGAGTCGATTGGGGCGCGGGCGCTTTCGCTGTCACGTCGGGCCCCACGCGCCGAGCGTGTGAATCGGCTGCGCGCGCGCGTGCTCCCTTAGGTAGATCGGACCCTCGGGCGCGGGCGACGCACCCGAGAGCGCGTCCGGCGCCGCCGCGAGGAGCGCCGCACGGACGTCGGGGTCCGTGGCGGCGCGCGCGAGCGCCTCGGAGTCGATCCACGCGAGGCGGCCGGACTCGAAGTGCGCGTAGATGCGGCCGGTCGCCTGGTCGGCGAAGTTCACCTCGCGGAAGCGGCGCACGCATTCGACGAGAAACCCCGTATTCCGCTCCGGCGCGAGCAGCGCGCGGTCGGGGTACAGCGCCTCGGGACCGGCCGCATCGACGTCGACGCGGCGGAAGCGTTCGACGTCGAGCATCGCGCCGACGTCGAGCACGTGGAGCGCGTCGTTCCAGCCGAAGGCGACGGTGCGCGGCCGCTCCCCCTGGGCGACGCTGTTGTCTAGAAATTCGAAATGGACGCGCTTGTCGGTGCGGTTCGCCCACGTGAAGAAGAGGCCGGGCATTCCCCCGTACGCCTCGATCGCGTGCGCGAGCACGTCGTCGACGGCCTTGTAGCGGCCGACCTCGAGCCCGCGCCGCCACGCGCGCTCGACGAGCGACGCCGGCGGCGTGATCATCAGGAACAGGTAGACGAGCTCGCCGAAGCGGGTGAGCAGGTTGCTCCCGGCCTCGTCCGAGTCGGGGGCGAAGCTGTCGAAGCGGAAGCGGTCGATGAGCAGGTGCGTCATTTCCCCGGCCTGCGCCTTGCGCGCCATGTAGCGGTCGAGCTTGCGGTCGATCAGCGCGACCTCGTCGCCGGTGAACGCGCCGGCGTACTTGTACGCGTCGCCGAGGCTCCCGTAGTCGAGCAGCTGCTTGCGCCAGATGTCGGGGCTGATCAGCGCGAACTCCGCCCAGTCGACGCCGATCCTCGCCGCGAGCCCGCGCTGCAGCGGACGCAGCGTGCTCTTGCCGGACGCGGAGGCGCCTTTCGTGTTCATCACGACCGGCCGGTCCTGCGGCGGCAACCGCCGGAACCCTTCGCGCTCTGCCGCTTCCGCGAGCATCGGCTCGAGCGCGTCCCCGATGCGGTCACCGGCCGCGTCGTTGCACGCGAGCCCCGTGGCGAGCCGCGCGATCATCTCGCTCGTCCCCCACGGGCGGCCGTGGCGGGTCAGGAGCGCCGTGACGACGCGCGCGAGCGCACGGCACGCGGCACGGTCGAGCGCATCGGCGGCTCCGTGCGCACGCGCTTCCCATTCGGCGACGACGGCCGGATCCCACGACGTGCCGCCCGGCTCGGGCGGGGACGGCGGGGACGGGCGCCGCCGCCACGCGGACCACCAGCGATCCGCTTGGCGAGGCGCGGCGGGCGCGGAGGCGCGCGCGAGCCGCGGAAGCTCGGCGTCGACGCGCGCCACGATGCGCGAGCGGGCGTCGTCGTACGCCGCGACGAGCGCCTGCATCCGCGGCTCGGCGTAGCGCGCGAGGATCGTCCGCACGATTGCGCGAAAGTTGATGCCGAGGTCCTCGATCCGCTGCCCGTCGGGGACCGAGAAGTCCGCCATCACGCGCACGAGGACCTCGTGCAGCGCGAGACGCTCGGGACGGAAGACGACGAGCGCCGCGGGCTCGAGGCCGGTCAGGTCGGCGAGCTCGGACGCCTCGGCCGGCGTCGTGAACACGCTCTCGGGGCGGAAGATCGTCGCGAGATGCGCGAGCGCCGCGGGAATCTGCGAGCGCAGTCCCGGGTTCCAGGGGCCAAACGCGGTGGCGTGTCCGGCCTGCTCCGCGCTCACGCCGCCTCGTCCGCCTTCAGGTAGACGGGGTCGGCGAACAGCGTCCCGACGACGACCTTGCGGATCGACGGGTCGTCCGGCACGACGTAGAGGATCGGCGAGACCAGCTCCTCGAAGATGCCGCGGAGGCTGCGCGCGCCGGTCTTGTACTCCATCGCGATCTCGGCGATCTGCTCGAACACCTTGCGCTCGACGACGAACTCGACGCCGATGCTCCGGAAGATCTCCTGGAACTGGCTGTAGAGCGAGTCGCGCGGCTCGGTCATGATGCGGACGAGCATGTCGCGCGACAGGTCCCCGAAGCGCGCGATGATCGGCAGGCGACCGGTGAACTCGGGGATCAGCCCGTACGCGAAGAGATCCGTCGGCTTCACGCGCGAGTTCAGACGGTCCAGGATCCGCTTGTTGTCCTGGTTGTCGGTCGAGATGAAGCCGAAGCCGTGCGACTGCGTCATGATCTCGTCGAGTCCCACGAACGCGCCGCCGCAGATGAACAGGATGTTCGTCGTGTCGACGTAATGGCCGCCCGCGAGCCGGACCTGCGAGCCTTCCATGATCTTGAGCAGCGCGTGCTGGACGCTCTCGCCGGAAGCGACGCGGGCTTCCTTGCCCGTCGCCTTGAGCTTGTCGATCTCGTCGATGAACACGATCCCGTGCCGCGCGCGGTCGACGTCGCCGCCCACCTTGTCGGCGAGCCGCTGCAGGATCGCCTCGATCTCGTCGTTGACGTAGCGCGTCTGCGCGAGCGAGGTCGCCTCGGCGGTGACGAAGGGGACGCCCAGGATCCGCGAGAGCGTCTCGCAAAGGAGCGTCTTGCCCGTCCCCGTGGGGCCGATCAGGAGCAGGTTGCTCTTGACGACCGGCGCCCCGGCCTGCGCCGAGCGCGCCATCTTGCGGAAGTGCGCGTAGACGGCAACGGCGACGATCCGCTTCGCGTCGTCCTGCCCGATGACGTAGCGGTCGAGCGCCTCGACGATGCGGCGCGGCGTCAGTTTCGAGTCGATCACGGAGGTCCCCGCGGCGGCGCGGCAGCGCGCGCCCGGCATCTTACCCTGCGCGGCGCGCCGCGGGCCTCAGCGATGCGGGACCGCAGGACGGGCGGGCACGGCGCGCGAGCGCTCGCCGCGCCGATCGAAGCGGTCATTGCGCGCGTCAGGGGGACGCCGGCGCTCGGGCGTCCAGGCGCCGCCGTACGGGTAGCCGTAGCCGTAGACGTAGTCGTACGGCGCATACAGGGGCGCTTCGACATAAGCGGCGCCCTCCGGCGCCCAATAACCGGGGCCGGGATCGAAGTAGCGCCGCTGCAGCATCGCGCGCCGTTCGTCGGCGATGCGCTGCGCGGCGCTGCGATCGACCGCGTCACGCTCGCGCGCGAGCGC
The DNA here is from genome assembly GCA_035635175.1 of Casimicrobiaceae bacterium. Lineage (GTDB taxonomy): Bacteria > Pseudomonadota > Gammaproteobacteria > Burkholderiales > Casimicrobiaceae > CAIWHR01. The sequence goes on from DASQBO010000267.1 coordinate 6,375, forward strand.
CGCGATCGCGGCCGGGTCCGGATCGCCCGCGCGGATGTCGAGGCGCTCGCCGTCCTTGCAGGGGATGTCGGTGTAGCTGACGCCGAGGTTGCGGTCCAGGCACTTGTAGATCGGCGCCGGTGCGGCCTCCGCCAAGGGCGCCGCGCATGCGAGGGCTGCAGCCGCCAGCAGGGCGGCGAGGCGCTTGTCCGACCGTCGTGTCGTCATCGCGTCGACCCTGCGATCGATTCTACGCCGATCGCGTCGATGCCAACAGCGGCGCCGCGCGTTCCCTTCCCGCGGCGGCTAGCGCTTGACGAAGCGCAGCGCGAACTTGTCGGTCGGCTCCGGCGGGTTGTTCGACGACCCGGTGCGCGGATCGTTCGGGTTGCGCAGGAACTTACCCTCGGCTTCGAGCACGAAGCCCGCCTGCGTGAGCTCGGCCATCACGACGGCTTCGTCGATCCGGTGCAGCGTCTTGCCCTCGCTCGTGCCGGTGCCGGGCCGTCCCGAGTGGTCGACGACGACGAGGTGGCCGCCGGGCTTGAGCGCCGCGAAGAGCTTCGCGTTCATCTTCGCGCGATCGACGGGCAGGTACGTGATGTCGTGGTAGTTGTTGACGATCGTGATCAGGTCGAGCGGCGGCGCGTCGGGCGGCACCGGGTCCTCGAAGGGGCGCTCGACGACGATGAAGTTGGCCTGCGGATGGTCGGCGAGCCGCTTCTGGAGCGCAGCGCCCGGGCGCGGCGACTGCGCCCAGAGCTTGCCGTCCGGCGCGACCGCGAGCGCGAGGAGCTGCGACGTGTAGCCGGCCCCCGCGGACACGTCGAGCGCCATCATCCCCGGCTTCGCCTGCGTGAACGGCAGGAACTCGGCGGGGCGGCGCGACGCGTCGAGCTCGTGGTCCTGGTCGGTGCGGATCGGGTCGGCGACGATCGTCGCGTAGGCGCCGGCCGGCGGGTCCGTGGCCTGCGCCGCGAGCGCGAACGAGACGACGAGGGCGGCGAACGGGAATCGGATCAGGGTCATCGGGTGCCTCGCTCACTTGTAAGGGGACGCCGTTCCCGGCGAAGGGGGCGGCGCGGCGGGCTTGCGCGCCGCGCACAGCCGGTTGAGCATCGCCTCGCCGAGCGTGTTCGCCTTGATCGTGCGGAGCTCGAGCTCCTTCGGCGGAATCTCGAAGCGGGCGACCGTCGCCTGCTTGTCGTCGCGATAGATCATCGCGGCGGCGCCCATCGTGCGCTTCGCGCAGTCGGCGACGTTGAAGGCGAGCATGTCCGTGTACTGCCGCGGCGTGCCGTTCTCGTCGTTGATCGACAGCGCAGTTTTGGGAACGGTGCGGAACCAGGCCTGGCGGCGGCCGTCCGCGCCCGTCGTGGGCGGCGAGGCCTGGACGTAGATCTCGGCACCGTCCGGCTGAGCGCCGAGGTAGACGAACTTCTCGGCGGCGGCGAGCGCGGGCAGAGCCGCCAAGAGGGCCGCCAGACCCACGAAGGGCCCGACCGCGACGCGCACCGCGCGGGCGCCGCCACGCATCGTCAACCGCCGAGACCGAGCTTGGCGACGAACGGCCGCCAGCGCCGGTCGCCGTGCAGGGGATCGAGCAGCCGATCCACCGCGGTGTACACGACGCCGGGGTCGCGCTGCGCATAGGCTTTGTCGAGCCATTCGAACGCTCTGTCGATCTCGCCCCGCCAGGCGTGGACCTCCGCGGCCTGATATGCGGCCGTCCAGCCGAAGCCGTCGATCAGCGCGCGCAACGCGGCGTCCGACTCCGCCGGATGTCCCAGGGTGTGGTGGAGCATCGCGAACGCCATGTTGCGAAAGACGTCGTGGGACTCGAGCTTCGCGAGGGCGAGTCCCTCCTCTGCGCGGCCCTGCAGGAGTCGCGTGATCGCGAGGAAGGCGTGGATCAGGCCCGTCGTCGGATTGAGGTCGAGGGCGAGCGCGAACGAGGCCGCGGCGGCATCCACCTGGTTCGCCGCCAGGTAGATCATCGCGGCCTGCCGGTGCGTGCGCGGGGACAGCGGATCGAGCGCGATGGCCTTCCGGATCAGCTCGAGCCCCGTGTCGACGCGGCCGAGAATGCGTGCCGGGCTGGCCGCCGCCATCACGGCCTTGGCGTCGCCGGGAGCGAGCTCCAGCGCGCGCCGGTACGACGCGTCGGCCGCTTTCCAGTCCCAGTCGTGGAGCTCCTGCACCTGTCCGAGCTGGACGTGGCCCTCGGGGGCGTCGGGCGCGAGGCGCAACGCCCGCTGCGCGGCCTCGCGTGCGCGCACGTAGCCCTCCTCGATCGGCGCGAACCCGAAGCCCGCCTGCAACATGTGGACGTGCGACATCTCCGCCCAGGCCTGCGCGAAATTCGGATCGATCGCGATCGCCTGTTGAAACAGCGCGATCGCACGGTCGGTATCCGCCTGCGTCACCCGCTCGGCGTAGAACTTTCCCTGCAGGTAGAGCTGGAACGCCGCGGGATTGTCGCTGCGGCCGCTGGTGGCCTGCTGCACATCGGCAGCAGCCGACTTCGCCGCGGCCATCTCGGCCGGCTCTCCCATCAGGGCCGCGCGCAGCTCCTTGACCACGGACTGCGCGATGTCGTCCTGCACGGCGAAGATGTCGTCGAGCTCGCGATCGTAGGTTTCCGACCAGAGATGCGAGTCGGACTCGACCCGGATCAGCTGCGCCGTGATCCGCACCCGCTTGCCCGACTTGCGCACGCTGCCTTCGAGCACGGTCGCGACGTTGAGCTTCTGCGCGACCGTGGGGATGTCGACGTCCTTGCCCTTGAACGAGAACGCGGACGTGCGCGAGGCGACGCGCAGACCCCGGATCTTCGCGAGCACGTTCAGGAGCTCCTCCGACAGTCCGTCGGCGAAGTACTCGTTCTCCTCGTCGCGGCTCATGTTGACGAACGGGAGCACGGCGATCGACGGCGTTTCCTTGTCCTGCGGCGCCGCCTGCGTGCGGAGCGGCGGGAAGCTCTGCGGCAGGTCCGGATGGCAGACCTGGAAGACGGCTTCCGGCCGCCCCAGGTCGCGTAGGCCGTGCGCGCCGAGGGCCTTCACGCTCGCGAGCGGCGGCAGCTGGTCGCGGCAGAGGTCGTGCGTCGCCTCCGAGAGGAGCGTCTGGCCGCCATGGCCCGCGGCGAGCAGGCGCGCGACCCGGCTCAACGGCGCGCCGAAGTAGTCGCCGTCGCGGACCTCGACCGCCCCCGAGTGAAGCGCCATGCGCACGCGAAGCTTCGCCGCCTCCGGCCACGGCTCGCGGTGGAGCGCCCGCTGCGCCTCGAGCGCGGCGGCCAGGGCGTCGGGCGCGGTGTGGAACGCGGCGCAGAACGCGTCGCCGCCCGTCTTGAAGACCCGACCGTGGTGGCCGTCGATGCAGTCGCGCAGCAGCGCGTCGTGGCGCGCGAGCGCGGCGCGCATCGCCGGCGCGTGCGCCTCCCACAGGCGCGTGCTGCCCTCGACATCGGTGAACAGGAACGTCACGGTGCCGGTGGGCAGCGGGGCCTCGGCGGCGGCGGGCGGCGGGGTCATCGCCGCGCATTATCGCCGGATTCGCCGTGCGCGCGGGGACCCCGGCGATCGGTGGAAATTGCCGGGCCTAGCGCTTGGCGTAGAGCGTCGGCCACTCCCGTTGCAGCGCGGCGAGCTTCGGCAGGTCGTTGATCACGATGTACGGCTGCGTGGGGTGCAGCGCCAGATAGTTCTGGTGGTAGTCCTCGGCGGGCCAGAACGCGGGCAGCTTCGCGACCTGCGTGACGATCGGGCCGCCGAAGGCCTTCGCCTTGTCGAGTTGCTCGATGTAAGCCTCGGCGACGCGCTTCTGGTCGTCGTTCACGTAGAAGATCGCCGACCGGTACTGGGGGCCGACGTCGGGGCCCTGCCGGTCCTTCTGCGTCGGGTCGTGCGCGACCGAGAAGAACACGGCGAGGAGCTGGCCGTAGGACACCTGCGCCGGGTCGTAGGTGACTTCGACCGATTCCGCGTGGCCGGTGCGGCCGGTTCCGACCTGCTCGTAGGTCGGCTTGACCATCATGCCGCCCGCGTAGCCGGAGACCGCTCGCGTCACCCCCTTCACGTGCCGGAACACGGCCTCGACACCCCAGAAGCACCCGCCGGCGAACACGGCCGTCTGCGGTCCCTTGACCGATGCGGTGGGAACGTCGAGGGCAGGGGCCGGGAGCGGTGCCGCCCCGGAACTGGCCGCCACGGCCGCGAGCGTCGCGGTCAAGAGGATGCGGCCGATCGATGTGCGCATGATGTTCTCCTTGGTCGGGGGCCCGCGATCCGGACCCCGTGACGCATTGGTCGCCTTCGGCGGGCAAACATTGCAGCGGGGCGCCGATTCCCCGACCTCCGGTCGCGCGGGCCCCTGCTATGATCGGGGGTATTCCGGCTCACGTCTCCGTCATGCCGCGTCGCCCGCTGGTGATCGCCGTCGCCGTGCTCGCAGCCTCGTGCGCATCGACCGACGTGCGCACGCTCGACGACTACGATTCAGGCAAGACGCCGCGCGCGCAGTTCCTGAAGGATGCGTCGCTCTGCGAGAAGCAGGCCGAGACCGACCAGAAGCAGCTCGGACTCGGTCCCTACGACCCCGCGCAGGGCACGTACAACCGGATGTTCGACGCCTGCATGCGCGCGAGCGGCTACGCGCGCAAGCCGTAGGCGCGCTCGCCTCGCCCGCATTCCCGCGGCGCGCGCCGCGTGATCGACGTCAACGCTCTCGCGGCGTTGCCGCCACCGGCTTGGGCGCATCCGTCGCGGCGTGCCACAACCGGATCGCGAGGAAGACGAGCTTCGGGTTCGAGCAATGGGGGGCGCCTTCTTCGAGTCCGAGGGGAACGCTTCACGACAACGGCGTCGGCGCGCAGACGAACGGCGCCGTGAGTGCGCTCGCGGGGGTCTGACGTCCGGCGTCGCGCGTTCCGCAACGGTCAGTCATCCGCTCGCAGGCCGTTGCGCGATCGCTAATCGCCCGGCTTGAAGCACTCGCGCAGGTCGGCCTCGTCGGCGTCCGGGAGGTCCCAGCCGTAGTTCTCCCCGAACCACGTCCGGTTGCGCTCGAGGTGCGCGCGGTACCAGGTCTCGCTGAATTCCGGTACCTGCGCCTTCCACGCAGCGCATCGCTCGCGCACGTGGCCGCGGATGCGCTCGACGCTGAACACCGGGCGCGACGGGTTGAACGCCTCGTTCAGGTGCTCGGTGACGTACGGCCGCATGATGTCCGCGTCGTCGCGCGCGGGATCGATCGCGTAGCGGTCGCCGTCGCGGCGCACGATCGGCGCGAGCGTCGTCTCGCCGATCCGGATCTCGTGGAACAGGTTGCGGTAGAACTTGAATCCCGCGTAGTTGCCAGCGAGATCGCCGTTCGAGTACACGCCGGTAAGCGCGATGCCGTAGAGTCCCTTTTCGGTCAGGACGCCGTAGGCGACCGCGCGGGCCACGGCGTCGGCCTCGCTCTTGCCGCCGGCCATCGCGTCCTCGACCATGTTGTAGTACTCGTAGCCCTGCTGGAAGATGTGCCCCGGCTTGTCGGTGCCGAGGTAGACGCCGTAGAGGCGGATCGTCGGGCAGTCGGTCATGATGTGCGAGAGCGGGAAGGGCGAGAAGGCGCCGACGTAGATCGTGTCGGAGTAGGACGGCTCGAAGCGCACGTTGCGCGTCCCGTAGTCGCCGTAGCGGAGGATGCGCTCCATCGTCGCCTCCGGCGTGCCGACGCCGGTCGCCTCGTAGACGCGCGTCGCGACTTTGCGTTCGTCGGAGGGCTCGAGGCCGGCCTGCGGGTTCCGCAGCCTGCGCTCGGCGATGCTCGCGTTGAGCTCGTCGACCGCCGCATGCAACGCGGAGAGTACGACCGCCCCCATGTCGCGCCCGAGGTCGTCGAGCGGCTTCGGCGGCAGCGTGAACTGGTCGGTCTCGGTCGCGCGCGCGGCGGGCGTGCCGAGGCTCGCCGCCAGCGCGATCGCGAGCGCCACTGCGCCCTCGGCCGGTCGCAGCGTCATGCGCACGCCTTCCGGGATGC
>DASQBO010000268.1:0-3950 GCA_035635175.1 Casimicrobiaceae bacterium
CGACACGCTCTCCGTAGAGCCTGCGTAGAACTTCGCGAGCGCCGGCTCCGACTGCCGCGCGCCGGCGCAGACCCCGTTTGACGACGATCAACGTGCGCGGTGCCGCTAGGGGCGTAATCTCGAAGGCACCCGCACGCGCGAGACATGGCGGCGTGCCGCGCACGTACGGGGGCGATGGACGCGGAGTGCGTCCCAACACCGGGGTCGGGCAGTGATCAGGAGCAGGCCCTTGCGGCGGTCGGTCGCGACGGCGCTCGTCGTACTCGGAGCGCTGCTGATGCTGCTCGCGCCGCCCGTCTGGATCGGCGCGATTCCGCTCGCGATCGGCGTTGCCCTAGAGGCGATCGGCATCGCGCTCGAGCATCGCGAGGGCAGATAGTCCGCCTTCCTGCAACGGTCGCGTGCGACGCGGCCACGACTGAATATCTCCCCCACGGAACGGCGATCGACGACGATCGCAACCGCGCGCATTCCTGTTCCCGCCAACCTGAACGGAGAGAGGCAGCATGGCGACGAAGACGAAGAAGGCCGCGACGAAGAAGGCTGCAACGAAGAAACGCGAGACGAAGAAAGGCAAGACGACGAAGGCGGCAACGAGGAAGGCCGTGACCGGGGCACGCCGGACCGCCGGGAGGGCCACGAAGGCCGCGAGATCGCCGCGCGAGTCCGCGGCGACCGATCGGACGCCGATCGTGGGGCGAGGCAGGACGGCGTTGATGATCGGGGGCGTCGAGTATCGCTTCGACACCGTCGAAGAGCTGCGCGAAATGCTCGAGGCCCTTCGCGGGAGTCTCGCGGAACTGCACACCGCAGTGACGGCCGCGCTGAGCATGATCGACGGTCCGGCCGATGCGCGCCTGGTCATCGACGAAGAGATAGACGTCATCGTTCCGAGTCCGCGCGACTAGCGCGCTCCGCCGTTGTCCGACGTGTCGTCGCCTGCGCACTGCGCGCACGCGGCCTCGGCTGCGGATCTCAGTCGGTGCGCCGGGGCTTGCGCGGGGCACGGCGAGCGCGCGTCCCTCCGACCGGGTGCGGCAGGCGCCAGGGCACTCCCGCGAACTTCTCGACCAGGAATTGGACCAGCGCGTCGACCTTCGGCGGCCGCCGCCGGCTCGGCGCATGGACCGCGTGCACGGGCAGCGGCTCCGGCTGGTGCACGTCGAGAAGGATGGGCACGAGGCGGCCACTGCGAATCGCCGGACCGACGATGAGGTCGGAGAGCCGGATGACCCCCAGCCCGAGCAGCGCGAGTTCGTACAGGGTCTCCGCATTGTTGACGGTGATGTTTCCCTTGACGGCCACGGAACGCGTGCCGCCCGGACCCCGGAACGGCCACTCGGTTTGCCCCGCGACACCCGGGAGCGTGAGGCAGTTGTGGCGCGCCAGATCCTCCGGCTCCCTCGGCACGCCGTATCTTTCGAGATAGGCGGGCGCGGCGGAGATCACGCGCTCCAGATCGCCGACCCGGCGCGCGACGAGATTGACGTCGCCCAGCGGACCGACGCGAATCGCGACGTCGATGCCGGCTTCGATCAGGTCGACCGGGTACTCGGTGATGACGAGATCGAGCGTGATCTCGGGATACCGGGCCTGGAATTCAGGCAACGCCGGCACCAACGCGTAGGTCGCGAAGGCCGTGCCGACGCTGATGCGGACGCGACCGCGCGGCTGCTTGCCGAAGCGCATGACGTCGGCCTCGGCGTCCGCGATCTCGCCGACGATGCGCTGCACGCGCTCGAAGTAGATCTCGCCTTCCGCAGTGAGCGCGAGACGCCGCGTCGAGCGCTGGAGCAGCCGCACGCCGAGTCTCCGTTCGAGACGCGTCACGAGCTTCGACACCGCTGAAGGCGTGACGCCAAGATCGCGTGCCGCAGCCGTGAATCCATTGCATTCGACGGCGCGAACAAAGGCGAGCATCGCCAGGCCGGCTTCCATCGGACCTCCACGCCGATGATGCTATTGATGCCATTTTGGCATGAATGTATTGCCAAGCGTATTGATTATCGCCGCTCTAGAAAGTAGTTAATGTGCCCATTAGCCACGCTGGCTCTATGGCATCCCGAGGAGGCACCTCGATGGCCCGATTCGATCCGATGACGTATCCCGACCGCCTCGCCTTCGAGGCGAACGCTCGCCGCATCCGCGCCGAGGAGCTCGGCAAGGCCCTCGACGCCGCCGTCGCCTGGCTTGAAGGCCGGGGCCGAAGGCTCGCCGGCCGCCTTCGCACGTTCCCGAGCGCACCCTCGGCCCCTCGGCACGGGCCGTCGACGGGCTGATCGCGCGGCATCGTCGGACGACGCGATCCTGGTCGCGCGATCCGCTGCCAGGCTTCGCCGCCGACCCCAGGTCGAACGCCATCGTCGGTATCCGGCGACGCGTCGGGACGCGTCCGCGGCATTCCCGTACGCCACTATCAGCGTTTTGCCGACACTGGCGTGCGGGGGCTCGCGTTCACCATTCGCGCATCGAAAGCAAACCGGCGCCCGCGTGCGCCGCCCGGTCCGATGCGAGTTGCACTCGTCTACAACCCGACGGCGGGAGACGGCCAGGGGCCCGATCTCGAGGACGTGCTCGCGCTCATTCGTGGCGACGGGCATGACGTCCGCTACCGGTCCTCCAAGGACACGCACCTAGGCGCCTTCCTCGCCCGGCCCGCGGACCTGGTCGCCGTCGCCGGGGGCGACGGCACGATCGCCCAGGTCGCCAAGGCCCTCCGCCGCAAGCGGACGCCGATCGCGCCGCTGCCCACGGGTACCGCGAACAACATCTGCACCGCCCTCGGGCTGACGCGGCTCACTCTGCGCGAGCAGGTCTCCGGCTGGAAGACGGCCGATGCGCGTCGCTTCGACATCGGCGAGGTCTCCGGCCCATGGGGATTGCGCTACTTCGTCGAGTCGGTCGGCGTGGGGATGATTCCGCGGATGATCATCGCGGCGCAGCGCGACGGCTCGGGGAAGCGCAAGGGCAAGCGCCGCCGCAACGCGCGCGCCATCCGCCTCGCGGTGCGGCATCTGCGCGACTGTCCCGGCATCGCGCTCGACGCCCGCATCGACGGGCGCTCGTGCGAGGGGCGGTTCCTGCTCTTCGAGGTGATGAACATCTCGCTCGTCGGCCCGAACCTGTGTCTCGCGACGTCGGCCGATCCGACCGACCGGCTGTTCGACGTCGTCGTCGTGCGCGAATTCGAGCGCGAGTTGCTGCGCGAGTGCCTCGAGGCGGAGGAAGAGGGCGCGGCGTGGCCCCACGAGCTCACGACGATCCGCGGCAGCCGCCTCGAGTTCGCCTCCGGGGGCTTTCCGGTCCACGTCGACGACGAGATCTATCTCCGCACGTCGGGCGACGGACGCCGTGGCGCTCCCATCCGCCTCGCGATGCGCCAAGGCGTGACGATGCTGTTGCCGCGGGCCGCGTAGCGGCGGCCTACGCGGGCGCGTCGGACCGGACGGCTGGTTCGGCCGCGCCCTCCGCCGGATGCCGGGTGCGCAGGGCGTCGAGCGCACGTTCGTCGGTGAGGTCGAGCCGCACGGGCGTGAGCGAAATGAAGCCGTGCTCGACCGCCCAGCGATCCGTGCCCTCGTCGACGTTCTCGACGGGTGCGACGGTGAACCAGAAATGCTTCCGGCCCAGCGGATCCTCGCCGGGCACGATCCGGCCGTCGTAGTGGCGCACGGACTGCCGGGTCCACCGCATGCCGAGCGGCGGCTTCGCCGGAAAGTTGACGTTGACGAGCGGCAGCTCCGCGAGCGGGACGAGGAACTCGAGCACGCGGCGAACCCAGGGCTCGAGGCTCGCGAGATAGGCCTCCTCGCCCCCCGCCGGCGTGCTGAGCGCAATGCCGCGCAACCCCATCAGCGCGGCCTGGCGCGCGGCCGCGACCGTCCCCGACGGCCACAGCGAGTTGCCCAGATTGCTGCCGAGGTTGATCCCCGAGAGAACCATCTCGGCAT
>DASQBO010000269.1:0-3736 GCA_035635175.1 Casimicrobiaceae bacterium
TCATCGCGGTCAGCGGATGACGTCGTCGGCGCGGACGAGCAGCGACTGCGGAATGCCGATGCCGAGCGCTTTCGCGGTCTTCATGTTGATGACGAGCTCGAACTTCGACGGCTGCTCGAACGGAAGATCGGCGGGCCTGGCCCCCTTGAGAATCTTATCGACAAAATCCGCTGCCCGCCGATGCAGCATCGACAGATCGGGCCCGTAAGACATGAGCCCGCCGCGGTCAACGAAGTAGCGGTTGTCGTAGATCGCCGGGAGGCGATGCTTCGCCGCGAACGCCACGAAATCGGGCGTGTAGGTGTAGATGAAGGGATCTCCCGTCTCGGTAAGGCCGCCAATCCGGTCCCGCACCATCGCGTCGAGCGCGACCCCGATCTCCTCGCGATCGCGCACTTGCTGCGAGAGAAGCTCGATGCCCAGTTTGCGGGCCCGTTCCTGCATCGCGGCGACCTCGTCGGCGTTGTCGCCGCGCACCGGATTCCACACCACGCCCGCCTTCGTGATGCCCGGCACGATTTCCTTCAGCATCTCCACGCGCTTCGCGCTCAGTTCATGGAGCGTGGCCGAAAGGCCCGTGATGTTGCGGCCCGGTCGCGCCCAGCTCTCGATCAGACCGGACTTCACCGCGTCGCCGGTGGCGGCGACGACGACCGGCACCGTCGACGTCACCTTCTTCGCGGCGACGGCCTCCGGCGTACAGGGCACGACGAGGACGTCGATCTTCGAGTCGACGAGCTGATGCAGGATCGCGCTGAGCTTCGCGGGATCGCCTTGCGCATCGTGATACGTAATCTTGACCGTCTTGCCGTCGACCCAACCGAGCTCGCCCATGCGGGCGGCAAATGCGTCGCCGAAGGGTGCCGACGGCCCGATGCCGAAGAGCCACACGTAAGCGACCCGGGGCAGCGGTTTCGCCCCTTGCGCCACCGCGGCCGACGCAAAGGCGAGCGCAGTCGCCAGCATCGCGGCGACGAGCCATGCGAGTTTCCGTTTCACACGATCCTCCCCATCTCGTTATGACAACAGGTCCGACTGACAGACTTCTGGCGGCGGCGCTCGTCGCCTACATCACCGCGCCCAGGTACCAGGGCACGAATTCGTTCTGTCCGTAGCCGTGACGCTCGCTCTTCGTCCGCTGCCCCGACGCGGTGTCGAGCACCATCCGGAACAGCCGCTCGCCCATCTCGTCGACGCTCGCCGTGCCGTCGGCGATCTCGCCGCAGTTGAGGTCGATGTCCTCCTCCTGCTTCATCCAGAGCGGCGTGTTGGTCGCGAGCTTGAGCGAGGGTGCCGGCGCGCAGCCGTACGCGGAGCCGCGGCCCGTCGTGAACACGATCATGTTCGCGCCGCCGGCGACCTGGCCGGTCGCGGACACCGGGTCGTAGCCCGGCGTGTCCATGAAAACGAAGCCTTTCGCCGTCACCGGCTCCGCGTATTCGTAGACGTCGACCAGGTTCGTGGTGCCCCCCTTCGCCACCGCGCCGAGCGACTTCTCGAGGATCGTCGTGAGGCCGCCGGCCTTGTTGCCGGGCGAGGGATTGTTGTTCATCTCGCCGCGTTCGCGCGACGTGTAGTCCTCCCACCACTTGATCCGCGCGACCAGCTTCTCGCCGACCGCGCGCGACACCGCGCGCCGCGTGAGCAGGTGCTCGGCGCCGTAGATCTCGGGCGTCTCGGAGAGGATCGCGGTGCCGCCGTGGCGAACGAGCAGGTCGGCCGCGGCGCCGAGCGCGGGATTCGCGGTGATGCCGGAATAGCCGTCCGACCCGCCGCACTGGAGCCCGATCGTGATGTGCGACGCCGGGACCGTGCGCCGCGCCACGTCGTTCGCGAGCGGCAGCATCTCCTCGATCATCGCCGCGCCGAGCGCGATCGTCTTCGACGTGCCGCCCGTATCCTGGATGCTGAACGTCCTCAGCAGCGGCCCTTCCTGCAGCGCTTCGGCGCCGAGCAGCGCGCTGACCTGATTCGCTTCGCAGCCGAGCCCCACGATCAGCACGCCCGCGAAGTTCGCGTGGCGCGCGTAGCCCCCGAGCGTGCGACGCAGGAGCGTCATCCCCTCCCCGCGAGTGTCCATCCCGCAGCCCGAGCCGTGGGTCAGCGCGACGACGCCGTCGACGTTCGGGAACGAGGCGAGCCGCTCGCGCGTGAAGCGGTCCGCGATGCCGCGCGCGACCGTCGCCGAGCAGTTCACCGTGGACAGGATGCCCAGGTAGTTGCGCGTCGCGACTCGGCCGTCGGGCCGCACGATGCCCCGGAACGTTGCGGGGGGGCTCGCGCGCCCGATCGGCTTCGCGTCGGCACCGAACGCGTAGTCGCGGTCGAAGCTCCCCATCTGCAGGTTGTGCAGGTGGACGTGCTCGCCGGGCGCGATGTCGCGGCTCGCGAAGCCGATGATCTGGTTGTAGCGGCGCACCGGCTCGCCCGCGCGGATCGCGCGGGTGGCGACCTTGTGGCCCGGCGGGACGAGCCCGCTGACGGTCACGCGTTCGTCCGCGAGAAGCGTGCCGCCCACCAGCTGCGAGCGAGCGATCACCACGTCGTCGTCGGGGTGTAGCCTGATCGTGAACGAGGTCGGCGTCAGCATGTTCGCTCCTTCATCCCGGCGGAACGCGAGCCCGCGCCACGGCGCGGCGCTCGATCGCGGGCCAATCCCACTCGATGCCGAGCCCGGGTGCCGACGGCGCGACGGCGAAGCCCGCGTCGACCGCGAGCCGCGACGACGTGAGGTCGTCGAGCTGGGGAATGTACTCCACCCACGCCGCGTTCGGAGCGGCGGCAGTCAGCGAGACGTGGAGCTCCATCAGGAAATGGGGACAGACCGGCACGTTGAAAGCCTCCGCGAGGTGCGCGGTCTTGAGCCACGGGGTGATGCCGCCGATCCGCGCGACGTCGGCCTGCACGATCGAGCAGGCGTTCCGCTCGAGGTATTCCCTGAAATGCGCGGGGTGATACAGCGACTCCCCTACGGCGATCGGAATCGACGTGTGCCGCGCGAGCTCCGCGTGACCGCCCAGGTCCTCGGCCGGCAACGGCTCTTCCAGCCACGCGGGGCCGAACGGCTCGAACGCACGCGCGCGGCGGATCGCTTCCGCCACCGTGAAGCACTGGTTCGCGTCGACCATGATCTCGAAGGCATCACCCACGGCCTCGCGGACGGCAGCGAGGCGCGCGACGTCCTCCGCCACGTGCGGCCGGCCGACCTTGATCTTCGCGCCCCGGAAGCCTTCGCGCTGCGCCGCGATCGTCTGCGCGACGAGCTCGCGTTCCGGGAGATGAAGCCAGCCGCCCTCCGTCGTGTAGACCGGTACCCTCGGCTGCGCTCCGCCGGCGGCCTTCCAAAGCGGCAATCCCGCCCGGCGGCAGCGCAGGTCCCACAACGCCGTGTCGATCGCGGCGAGCGCGAGGCTCGTGATCGCGCCGACGGCCGTCGCGTGAGTCGCGAAGAAGAGATCCTTCCAGACCGCCTCGATGCAGTCGGGATCGCGCCCGACGAGCCGGGGCGCGAGGTGATCGCGCAGCAGGGCGACGACGGACGAGCCGCCGGTGCCGATCGTGTACGCGTAGCCGGTGCCCGTCGCGCCGTCGTCGCAAGCGATACGGACGATCGGGGTCTCCTGCGTGACGAACGACTGGATCGCGTCGCTGCGCGGGACCTTGGGCGTCAGGTCGACCTGCAGGATCTCGACGGTGCGGATCACGGTCCCCGAGCTAGCCATAGAGCAGCCGCGGC
>DASQBO010000270.1:0-3003 GCA_035635175.1 Casimicrobiaceae bacterium
CGAGTACAGCCGCTTCGGCCGCTTCGCCGGCGAATTCGGCACGGGCCTGCCCGACTCGGACCAGGTCACGCTCGGCGTCCAGTTCCGTTTCTGATCCGCGTTGCGCGGCCGCCCGGGCGCAGGCGTTCGCGACCGGGCCCGTCCTGTCGACATGCGCGACGCTTCCGCTGAAACCCTGACCCTCGTCTACCTCGCGCGGCTGCGCGACGCGTTCGGCACGTCGACCGAGCGGGTCCCGCTGCCGGCGGGCATCTCGACCGCCGCCGAGCTACGCGCGTGGCTCGCCGCCCGCGGCGGCGTCTGGGCGACCGAGCTTGCGCCGGAACGCGCGGTCCGCATTGCGGTGAACCACGACATGGCGCAGCCCGACACGAAGGTGCAGCCCGGCGACGAGGTCGCGCTCTTTCCTCCGGTCACGGGCGGATGAGCGTCCGCGTCCAGACCGCCGACTTCGACGTCGCGCGCGAGCTCGCGGCGCTGCGCGGGGGGGACCCCAGGGTCGGCGCCGTCGCCGCGTTCATCGGCACCGTCCGCGACATCAGCGACGGCAGCGCGGTCGCCGGACTTACGCTGGAACACTATCCGGGGATGACGGAGAAGGCGCTCGCCGCGATCGTCGACGAAGCCAGGTCGCGCTGGGACATTCTCGACGCCCTCGTCATCCATCGCGTCGGGCCGCTCGCGCCCAGCGACCAGATCGTGCTCGTAGGGGTGACGAGCGCGCATCGCGGCGAGGCTTTCGCGGCATGCGAGTTCATCATGGATTACCTCAAGACGCGCGCGCCGTTCTGGAAGAAGGAAGCGACACCCGACGGCGCGCGGTGGGTCGAGGCGCGCGCGAGCGACGACGACGCGGCCGCGCGCTGGAGAAAGGTGTGAGCGGCGAGCCGGGGCCCCGGCCAGAGGCGACGGGCAGCGAGCGATCGCGAATCGCACCCCACGGGCGACGAGTCGGCGCGTGAGCGCGGCGCCCGCCGCGCTGATCGCCGTCGACTGGGGCACGACGTCGGCGCGAGCGTACCGGCTCGATGCGCGGGGGGAGGTGACGGGCGTCCATGCGGCGCCGCTCGGCATCCAGCACGTGACCGGCGGCTACCCCGACGCGCTCGCGGCCCTTCTCGGCGACTGGAGCGGCGAGTCCGCGCCGCGCCTCGCGTGCGGCATGATCGGCAGTCGCCAGGGATGGGTCGAGGCGCCGTACGTCGACTGTCCCGGCGGCCTCGACGCCCTCGCGCGCGGCATCGTCCGCACCGCCGACGGCGCGCTCGCGATCGTGCCGGGGCTCGCGTGTCGCGGCACCGACGGCGTGCCCGACGTGATGCGCGGCGAGGAGACGCAGATCCTGGGCGCGATCGCCGACGGCGCGAAGCCGACGCTCGCGATTCTTCCGGGCACGCACAGCAAGTGGGCGCTCGTGCGGGCCGGCGCGATCACGGCGTTCTCGACGCACATGACAGGCGAGCTCTTCGCCGTGCTGCGCGAGCACAGCATCCTGGGCCGAATGCTCGCGCCGCTCGAAGCCGCGTTCGCGGCCGAAGCTTTTGCGCTGGGCGCGCGGCGGGGCGCGGAGCGCGGCGCCGAGCTTCTGCATCTGCTTTTCGGCGTCCGGACGCTGGCGCTCTTGAACGGTCTCACGCCGGAGAAGGCGCGCGATTACCTCTCGGGCCTCCTGATCGGCTGCGAGATCGCGGCCGGACGCGCCTGGGTCGAGGCGAGCGGCGTTCCGCTCGACGCCGCGCTGCTGATCGGCAGCCGCGCGCTGTGCGGTCGCTATGCGACGGCGCTGCGCGAAGCGGGAACCGCCGCTCGGATTGCGCCAGAGGACGCGGCGGCACGCGGACTGTGGCGGGTCGCGCGCGCGGCCTCGCTCGTGCGCTAGCGACGCGCGCGCACCGCTGCGCGCTACACTGTGCGCATGCCCTCGCGCGATTCCACCCGGCTCGCGATCGTCGCGCTCGGCGAGCCGATGGTCGAGTTCAACCAGGCACGCGCGGACGCGGCCGAATCGTACCTCCGCGGCTTCGGCGGCGACACGTCCAACATGGCGATCGCCGCGGCGCGGCTTGCCGAGGGCGGCGCGCGGGTGGGCTACGCGACCCGGGTCGGCGACGATGCGTTCGGCAGGATGCTGGTGGATCTGTGGCAGCGCGAAGGCGTCGACACGCGCGGAGTTGCCGTCGATGCCGCGGCGCCCACCGGCGTGTACTTCGTGACGCACGGCCCGCGCGGCCACGAGTTTTCGTACTTGCGCGCCGGCTCCGCGGCGTCGCGAATGACGCCGGACACGCTGCCGCGCGAGGTGATCGCGGGCGCGTCGATCCTGCACGTTTCGGGCATCAGCCAGGCGATCAGCGCCTCGGCGTGCGACGCCGTGTTCGCAGCGATCGAGACCGCGGAGGCGAGCGGCGCCCGGGTTTCGTACGACCCGAACCTGCGGCTGAAGCTGTGGCCGCTCGCTCGGGCGCGGGCGGTGATCATGGCGACGATCGCGCAGTGCGACTGGTTCCTGCCGAGCCTCGACGAAGCGCGGACCCTCTCCGGCTACGACGACGCGGAAGCGATCGTCGACTGGTGCCACGCGCTCGGCGCACCTATCGTCGCGCTCAAGTGCGGCGAGAACGGCGTCGTCGTGTCCGACGGGCGCAGGTCCGAGGCGATTCCCGGCTTCCGCGTCGCCTGCGTCGACGCGACCGGCGCGGGCGACTGTTTCGACGGCGCCTTCGCCGCGCGCTCGCACGCCGGCGATTCGCCGTTCGATGCGGCACGCTACGCAAATGCCGCAGCCGCGCTCGCGACGACGGGCTTCGGCGCGGTCGCGCCGCTGCCGCGCGACGGGGCGGTGCGGGCGCTGCTCGCGGGCGGCGCAATGACGATGGCATAGCGGCGGCGCAGCGTCGCACTGCCGCAGCAAGAAGAATCAACGGGATGCATGGCAACGCGCACGCGCTCGCGCGCGCGTCGCCGAGCGCGAGAGAAAAGCGCTGGCATTTGCCCGCGCAGGGG
>DASQBO010000271.1:0-5978 GCA_035635175.1 Casimicrobiaceae bacterium
ACGATCCCGCTGCAGCTCCTCGCTTACCACGCGGCCGTGATCCGCGGGACCGACGTCGACAAGCCGCGCAATCTCGCGAAGAGCGTGACAACGGAATAGCGCGGCGGTCGGTCGACGGACAACGTCGTCGACGGCCTTCCCGGCTCGATGTCGAGCGCCGGGTTGGACAGCGGATCTCGATCAACCGTCCTCCCTTGCCAGCACGTATTCGACGACTTGCTCGAGGCTCATCGCGCGGCCCGCCTGCCACGCGCGATCGAACGCGGCGTCGTCGCCGAGGGCCGCGCGGGCGGCGGCGATCTTCCGATCGCGATGATGGCGCTCGCCCGGCTCGAGCGGCGCGCCGATCTCCTCGCGCAGCCGCTCCAGGCCACCCCAGATGCGAGCTGCGCGGGCAGGCTCGCCCGAGGCGAAAGCAACGCCGGCAAGTCCCTCGATCGAAGCGGCAATCCCGGACCGATCGCCCAGTTGCCGGTAGATCGCCAGACTTTCCTCGTGCAGCGATCGGGCGGCTTTGGAGTCGCCGGTGGCGGAAGCCGCTTCGGCGAGGTTGTTGAGCGAGTTGGCGATGCCCTCGCGCACGCCGAGCTCGCGGTAGATCGCCAGGCTCTGCTCGTGCAGCGACCGAGCCGCCGGAAGGTCGCCCTGATGGCGCGCCGTGACACCAAGGCCGTTTAGCGCCCACGCAATGCCCGACCGATCGCCCAGCTCCCGACAAATCGCGAGGCTCTCCTCGTACAGCGCCCGCGCGGTTGGGTGGTCGCCCTGCTGGTTGCACAGCCCTCCGAGGCTTCTGATCGCGTTGGCGACGTGTCCTCGGTCACCGAGCGCCCGGAACGTCGCGAGGCTCTCCTCGTAGAGCGTGCGCGCCGACGGATAGTCGCCCTGCGCCGAGGCCAGGCTCCCCAGATGGAGCAGAGACACGGCGATGCCCCACCGATCCCCCAGCTCCCGGTCGATGGCCAGGCTCTCTTCGTGCAGCTCCCGCGCGGCCGGGTAGTCGCCCTGCTCGTAGGCCAGCAGTCCCTGATTGTTCAGCACGGCGCCCACGCCGCGCCGGTCCCCGAGCGCGCGCCGGATCGCGAGACTTCGCCCATACCACTCGCGTGCGGCCGGGTAGTCGCCTTGCTTCCACGCGAACACGCCCGCCCAGTTGAGCGCCTTCGCGCGCGTTGCCGTCTCCGCCGGGGGCGCGGCGGACAGGAGCCTCGAGAGCCAGCTGCGGCTTTCGGTCAGGTACCCGCGCACCAGCCAGAATCGCGCGAACGCACTCGCCAGCCGCAGTCCCGCTTCGGCATCCGCGCCGGGGGCGCCCGACCGTGACAGGGCGGCGCGAAGATTGTCGTGCTCGATCTCGATCCGATCGAGCCAGGCCTGCTGATCCTTTCCCGTGAACTGCGGCTCGGCCTCTTCCGCGAGCGCCAGGAAGTGCTCGAAGTGCCGGCGGTGCGCAAGCGCGTCCTGGCCGAGTTCCCGCAGGCGCTCGGATGCGTACGCGTGAACCGATTCCAGGAATCGATAACGGGCCGCAGCGTTGCGCTCCTCGACGATGACGAGGCTCTTGTCGACCAGCGAAGCGAGAAGATCGAGGATTGCTCGCGCCTCGATGCCGTCGCCGGCGCACACGCGCTCCGCCGACTCCAGCGTCCAGCCTCCGGCGAAGGCCGCCAGCCTGCGAAGCAGCGCCTTCTCGGCGTCGCTCAGCAGGTCGTAGCTCCAGTCGATCGCCGCGCGCAGCGTCTGCTGGCGGGGAGGGACCGTCCGCGAACCCCCTGTGAGCAGGTCGAAACGCTGGTCAAGTCGTTGATTGACCTCCTCCACCGACATCGACCGCACCCGCGCAGCCGCAAGTTCGATCGCGAGCGCAATGCCGTCGAGACGACGGCAGATGTTGGCGAGCGCAGGCGCGTTCTGATCGGTGACGGCGAACCGCGGCAGGTGCAGCTGCGCCCGCTCGCTGAAGAGCCGCACCGACTCGAAGTCCGCGAGGCTTCGCGCCGTGGCGTCGCGTGCCGCGTCCGGCACGGACAACGACGGGACGCGATAGGTCAGCTCCCCCGGCACCCCCAGGCGCTCGCGGCTCGTGACCAGGACCGTGACCTGCGGACATCGGCGCAGGAGCGTGTCCGCCAGTCGTGCGCAAGCCGAGAGCAGGTGCTCGGCATTGTCCAGCACCAGGAGGAGATGCCTTGCCTGGAGGTAATCGGTCAGCGTCTCGGTCAGGTCTTTCCCCGGCTGCTCCTTGAGCCCAAGGACGGTGGACACGGTCTGCGGCACGAGGCCCGGGTCCCCGAGAGCGGCGAGTTCGACCAGCCCTACGCCGTCGCCGTAGCCGTCCAGCACGGCGTCTGCGACGCGCAGCGCAAGGCGGGTCTTGCCGACGCCGCCTGCGCCCGTCAGCGTGAGGAGGCGGTGGTCCGTCAACAGCTTCCGAAGCTCGGTCAGTTCGCGTTCGCGGCCGACGAAAGAGGTGAGCGGTTCGGGCAGATTCGAGCGCCGGCCGCCGCTGCCGGCCGCGCTCGTTTCTCTCTCGGGCAAGCGGGTGACCGGCCCGACGAACCGATAGCCGCGCCGGGACAACGTCTCCAGCCAGCGCTCGCCGCCCGGTACGCGGGCGAGCGTGCGGCGGATCGAGGCGATCTGAACGGCGAGATTGCTCTCCTCGACGACGATGCCCGGCCACGCCGCTTCGATGATGCGCGTCTTCGGCAGGTACTCGGGTGCCGATCGCACCAACGCCACGAGAACTGCGACGGCCCGCTTGCCCAAGGCTGCCGGCGCCCCGCGCTCGGTGAGCACGCACGTCTCGGCATTCAACACGAAGGGCCCGATCTCGTAAGCCTCGGTCGGGCCTGCCCCTTCGCGCGAAGGGGAATCTGCAGGACGTCGGGCCACATCCCCTCCCCGAATGTCTCAACTCGGCTGCGAACGGACCGAGCGAATGTTCAGCGAATCTTAATGGTTTCTTCAAGACCGCGCCCGCGGGGCCGTTCACCATGGGTCGTCGCGAAGCCAATGACTGCCGCGCGATCGAAACCGCCAGTGGAAGGGAACCTCGAGCAGCTCTCGGTCAACATCGATCCGGAGGCCATCATGATCACGAACAAGGCGACTCCTCCCCTGCGACGACGCCGGTCGGCGCCGCGCACGGCGGCGATCGCGCTCTGCCTAGGCCTGACCGCCATTGGCTATGGAGTGGCCAGGATGGCGGAACCTCCTTCGTCTTCTTCCTACGGGGCGCTGGCGTCGGCGCCGGAGGGGCGGGCGGTGAACCCGGGAACGGGGCCGCGCGCTGCGGATGACCCTTCGGGCTCGCAGTCCGACGCGAGTTGTTCAGGGGGCTCGGAGGGAGGTGCCGATGCGACCGGCAATCAGTGCAACGATCCGGGCAGCGCAATCTCCTACACGCCGACCCGGGCGACGCGCACCGTCGAAAGCCTGCCGGGCGCCGCCGCCGTCGCGAGCGCCGCAGGGTCCGAGCCCGTCATGGTCCGGCTTGCTGCTGCTGCCGACCGGTCGGCGCATACGCTCGCACCGCGCGGGACCTCGACGTCGCGCGCAACGAACGCAGCGGCCACCGCGGCGGCGTGCAGCGGGGGTGCCGAGGGCGGTATGGATGCGACGGGGAATCAGTGCAATCCATGACGGCGACCGCGATGACCGCCGCTCAACGTCTGGCCCTTCCTCCACGAACCGCGCGCATGCTGCGCGAGCTCGAAGGCCCGTGCTCTGTGGAGTTCGCGCGCGGCTCCGAGATTGCAGCGCAAGAGTGCGAGAACGACGTCGCCCGGCCCCGCTCCTCCTCTCGCGGGAGCGTCCGGCCGCTCGCGCATGCTCTGTTCGCGTTGGGTGCCGTGGCGATCGTCGTCGTCGGTGCGCTGCAGGGTCGTGTGCCCGGCCACAACGACGACGTTCGTCAAGTTGCGGCTCCGGCCGTGCCACCGCGTTCCGCGGGCGCGCGGTAGGGTCGACGGCGTTCCGCAAAGGCATCGGGTCGCGAGCCCGCACGTCCGACCTCGCGCCGGCGTGTTGCATTTCCGCACGTGAATATTCACGCCGGCGCGCGTTGTTCTTGCGCGCGCCCGCATGTCAACGGTACGATTGCACCACTCGTTACTTCGAGCACAAACGTCGCTCCGACCGCCATGAACCGCACTTCGCACATTCGACCGAACGCCACGATGGGCCTCGCCGCCCAGGCGTACGGTCTGTCGTGTGCCGCGGACGTGGCGGGATTCGTGCAGACGGCGTCGGCGCAAGCCGGCGTCGACGCGACGCAGTAAGTCTCATCCGACCGGAAGATCTCCGCCGGATGAGTCGGCGGAAGGATCGGACGGTCACCTGGTTTTCCTCCCGATCCGGCAGCTTCCGCCTCGACGACGAGGTGATCGCCTTGGCACGCGCGCATCCGGCGCGCGGGAGGCGTGGCGAAAGGAGGTGCCTGGCATGACGCACGTTCATCCGATGAAACGCGGCATCGCGTCGCGTCGGCTCGCGCTGCGCCGCGACTTTCCGACGCGATTCCTGCAATGCGAGGGCCGGGCCTCCGGCCGGGGTGACGATTCGTAGGCGAATCGAACTTCCCCGGTGCGAGAGCCCGGCCGCCCGAGAAACAAGGCGCCGGGCTTTTGCTTTTCTGCCCGGCGGGAACGACTACGCGAGGACGATCATGAAACGCGCAAGAGGAAATTTCGTGGAGCCGTACGGATACCGGGACTTCGAATTCGTGCGGGCAGGGCCGGAAGGGGCGTACTGGGTCGCCGCCGATGGAATGATGGTGCGGCTCGCCGCCGCGGAAGACGGGCGACCGCCGCTCCGCAAGGCGCCGTGGCGGGACACGCCGCAGACGGAGTGGGAGGTCGCGCTCGGGCGCTCTGGCGCGACGTGAGGGATTGGTGCGAGCGTCCAGAAGTCCGATGGGTGTGGCGCGCGGCGTTGTGGGCACGGCGCGTCGTGCTCGCAGTGCATCTCGTGAGCTGGCTTGTGCTGTGATGCAGGAACGCCGCGCGAGCGGCGGCAGGACGGCGATTTCGCGTGCCGTGCGCGGCGCGCCTAACCGAGGTTGCGGGATCGCCGCCGCGGCGCGTGGCCGGCACGCGTCGCGGTCAGCAGTCGCGGAACCCCGGCGGGTCGACCCGCCGGGGCCGTGGCGAAGTGCCCTACGCGACGTCCGCGCCGCGCGCGGCGAGCAACTCGCGCAGCACCGAGCGGTGGCAGCGCGCTTCGTCGGCGCAATAGCAGCCGACGGAGAAGTCGGCCGAATGCGAGAGCGCGGCGAGAACGTCGAGCACCCGGCTTGCGCCGGGCGCCTTCATCTCGGCCGCGAAGGCGCGCCGAAACACCGCCCATGCGCGCGCGTCGTCCGCGCGCTGAGCGGTCTTCACGAGGGCTTCGCTTGGGGCGAGGTTCGGCAGCCAGACGTCGTAGAAGTCGCGCGAGGCGAATTCGGCCTTCGGCACGCCGCGCGGCGGACGGCGCACGGTGCCGATGCGCAGGCCCTCGTGCGGCAGCCGCGGGGAACCGAGCCGGACGATGCGGACCATCATGTCCCTTGCGCGCGGACGCTCGACGGCATCGCTACGAAGTCGTCGGTCCGCTCGAGCAGGTTCAGCGTCGCGAGCATCGCCGGAGGCGCCGCGACGAGCTTCCGCTCCACGAGATCGAGCCAGCCGCCCGTCGACGTGAGCCGGGCCGCGCGCCTGCCGTCCGCGCCGAAGAACTCGTTGCGAAGCCGAAAGCGGCTGCCGTCCTCGGTGAGGCCCGCGATCGCGAGCGTGACGCGAAGCTCGTCGAGGAGGCTCGTCTCCCGGTGGTACTCGGCCTCGTCCTTCATCACTACCGGGCCCACGCGCAGCCGTGCGAACTCGCTCATCGGGAAGCCGTGCGCGGCGAAGAACATCATCCGCACGTCGACCGCCTTGTCGAGATAGGCGGTGTTGCGCATGTGCGCGTTGAAGTCCATGTCGCCCCATCCGGCG
>DASQBO010000272.1:0-2079 GCA_035635175.1 Casimicrobiaceae bacterium
CGACGGTGGCCACCGTGAAGAAGGCCGCGCGCGAGCTAGAGGCCGAGGAGCGCGAGCACGTCGAGCTCGTCAAGGCGTGGCTCAAGAAGGTGCCGCCGCCCGATTCCGACTGGGCGAACGATCCGGATCCGCCGAGCTACACGGACTGACGATGGGCGCGCCGGAGGTCCTGCTGCCCGAAGGCTGGGCGCCGCCGATCGGCTACGCGAACGGCATTGCGGCGGACCGGGGCCGCATCGTCTTCATCGCCGGGCAGGTCGGCTGGGACGCGCAGCAGAAGTTCCATTCGGAGGAGATCGCGCCGCAGTTCGACCAGGCGTTGGCCAACGTCGTCGCCGTCCTCGCCGAAGCCGGCGGGAAGCCGCAGCACATCTGCCGGATGACCGCGTACTGCTGCGACAAGCCGGCGTATCTCGCCGCGCGCCGCGAGCTGGGCGCGATCTGGCGCAAGCACATGGGCGCGCATTACCCGGCGATGAGCATGATCTTCGTCTCGGATCTCCTCGACAGCCCCGGCAAGATCGAGCTCGAGGCCACTGCGGTGGTTCCGGCGTAGCGATGCAGCTCGAGGGCAAGGTTGCGATCGTCACCGGCGCCGCGCAGGGAATCGGCGCCGCGGTCGCGCGCGCGTTCGCGCGCGAGGGTGCGAGGGTCGCCGTCGTCGACGTCGCCGCCGATCGCGCGGAAGCGGTGGCCGCTGAGCTGCGCGCGGGCGGACCCGATGCGGTCGGCGTCGGCTGCAACGTCGCGAAGCGGCCCGAGGTCGACACGATGGTCGCCGCAGTTCGCGAGCGCTTCGGCAGGGTCGACATCCTCGTCAACAACGCCGGCATCATTCGCCCCGCGATGCTGCACAAGATGACCGCGGCGCAGTGGGACGAGGTGTTGGCCGTCCATCTCACCGGCAGCTTCAACTGCCTGCAGGCGGTCGCCTCCGGCATGATCGAACAGCGCTACGGCCGCATCGTCAACGTGACGTCCACTGCCGGCGTGCTCGGAACGATCGGCCAGATCAACTACAGCGCCGCGAAGGCGGGCATCCTCGGGCTCACGATGTCGGCGGCGAAGGAGCTCGCGCGGCACGGCATCACCGTCAACGCGATCGCCCCGGGCGCGGCGACGCCGATGACCGAGACGATCCGCACCGACGAGCGCTTCAAGGAGAAGTACCTCGACCGCATCCCGCTCGGGCGCTGGGCCGAGCCCGAGGAGATCGCGCCGGTGTTCGTCTTCTTCGCCTCCGACGCGTCCGCGTACGTCACCGGCCAGGTGCTCGCCGCCGACGGCGGGATGACGATCCGTTAGCCGCGACTCAGCGCGCCAACAGCGGCCTCCGCCCTGCTTGCGCCGCGGCCGGTAACGCCGACCCTCCGTATGACGGCGACCAGGATCGGAGGCGTCAGCAGGGTGGTCAGCATCACCACGACGACGATCATGGAGAACACCTCGTCGGGAATCACGCCCAGCGCCTTTCCCGCCGCCGCGAAGATCAGCCCGACTTCGCCGCGTGGCGCCATGCCCCAGCCGACCACCCAGCGTCGGGCATTGCCGGCGGCGAGGCCGGACACGAGCTTGCTCAGGAACGCGACCAGCGTTATCGCCAGACCGGCAGCGAGCACCCGACCGTCTGCGATGGCCTCCAGCGTGACTTGCATGCCCGTGTAGACGAAGAACATCGGAACCAGCATGTGGCCGACCGGCGCGATGAGCTCCTGCAGATCGTGCTTTCCGTGCTTGGCCAGGACCGCCTCGAGTTCCGCCCGCGCCGGCGTCCCCAGGCGGGCCGTCGCATCGCGAATGTCTTGGACGAGCAGCGGTTCCTTGAATCCCCTGAATTGAACCTCGTCGAGGATCAGTCCCGCGGCGAACGCGCCGACGATCGGCGCGAGCCCGATGACGCTCGCCGCCCAGGCGAACGTGAGGCAGGTCGAGAGCAGGACCGCGAGCTTCATCCCGGTCCCGGTGCTGATGCTCGAGAAGAGGCGCGGCAGACTTCGGCCGGCCACGCGGCCCAACACGAGCGCGCCCGTCAGGAACAGCAGCGCCTTCAGCGTGATCAATACGACGCCCGGCGGATCG
>DASQBO010000273.1:0-5350 GCA_035635175.1 Casimicrobiaceae bacterium
GCAGCGCGAGCACCGGAACGCCGGCCTCGCGCAGCATCGACACGAGCCGGATCAGCGGCAGGCCGATGAGCGCCGTCGGGTCGTCGCTCTCGATCGATTCGAAGAGCGCGATGCCGAGCGCCTCGGAGCGGACGGCCCCAGCGCAGTCGTACGGCTGCTCGCGCGCGAGATACGCGCCGATCTCGGCGGCGCTCAGGCGGCGAAACGTGCTGCGGACGTCGACCATCGCCGTCGTGCAGCGGCCGCTCGCGGCGTCGAGGAGTGCCAGGCCCGTGTGGAAGACGACGGTCTTCCCCGAAAGCGCGGTCAGCATGGCGAATGCCGCCTCGTGGTGGCCCGGCTTGCCGACGGCGCGCCCTTCGCAGTCCGCCACCTGGTCGGAGCCGATGACGAGTGCGCCGGGACAGCGGGCGGCGACGCTGCGGGCCTTGGCTTCGGCGAGGCGGAGTGCCGTCGCCCGCGGCTTTTCGCCGGGAAGCGGCCTTTCGTCGACCGACGGGGGAAGGGCGACGAAGGGAAGGCCGAGGCGCTCGAGCAGCATGCGCCGGTACCGGGAGGTCGACGCCAGCACGAGCGCCGCGGCCCCCGGCGGGGCGACCGCCGCGGGCCCATGGTTGGCTGTTGTTTTTTCTAGCATTTTTGACAGTTGCCGCGAATCGGGCTATTATCCGACGTTTTCGCCGCAGGGGCGAGGCGGCGGCCGGGTCCGCGCCCGAGCCGGACGCGGAAGACCGAAGGAGGCAGGCGCATGACCCCGCGAGAGACCGCGACGATGCGCCCGGAAGGCGCGTTCGACGCGTTCCGCCTGGCCGGGCGGGGACAGGAGATTGCCGGCAACGTCGACGCGGCGACGCTGTCGCGGGTCGCGGATCGGCTGGTGCCCGGTCCGGCGCCGATCCGGTGGCGGATCGTGGGGAAGGTAGATGCCTCCGGCCGCCCGGCGCTCGAACTGCGGCTCGACGGCGAGGTTCCGCTCGAGTGCCAGCGCTGCCTGCGGCCGTTCGCCTGGCCGGTCGCGCAGTCGACGCTCCTGCTCCTCGCACGCGACGAGCGGGAGCTCGCGCGGCTCGACGCGGACGACGAGCACGAGGTGATCGCCGCGTCGACGCCGCTCGCGACGCTCGGCCTGGTCGAGGACGAGCTGCTGTTGACATTGCCGTTCGCGCCGCATTGCGGACGCGCGGATTGCGCGACCGGCGACGCGGGGCGTGCGGGCGAGGCCGCGGCGCCATCGCCGTTCGGCCCGCTGGCGGCGCTCAAGGGAAGTCCCGCGGACAAGCCCAAGGGCTGACGCGGCGTAAGCACGAAACGCAACGAAAGCACAGGAGAAACGCATGGCAGTCCAGCAGAACAAAAAGTCGCCGTCGAAGCGCGGGATGCACCGCGCACACGATTTCCTCACGGCGCCGTCGCTCGCGGTCGAGCCGGTGACGGGCGAGCCGCACTTGCGCCACCACATCAGCCCGTCGGGCTACTACCGCGGCAAGAAGGTCGTCAAGACGAAGGCCGACGAGTAACGCGAGCGCCGCCGAGGCGCCGCGGGCACCGATACTCCACCCCGCGCGGGGTTCGTCCCCGCAGCGGTTAAACTGCGCCCTGTCGCCGCGGCATCCGCGGCACGCGATGCCCGGCCTCCCGCGCGAACCCGATACGCCATGTCGGTCACGATAGCCGTCGACGCAATGGGGGGCGACCACGGCCCCTCCGTCACCGTCCCGGCTTCGCTGCGCTTCCTCGAGGAGACGCCCGACGCGCGGGTGATCGCCGTCGGCCGCGAGGACGCGCTCAAGGCGGTGCTCGCGAAGCAGCGCTCCCCCGCCCGCGACCGGCTCACGATCCGGCCGGCAAGCGAGGTCGTCGAGATGTGCGAGGCGCCGGCCGACGCGCTGCGCCGGAAGAAGGACTCGTCGCTGCGCGTGGCCGTGAACCTCGTGAAGGACGGCACCGCGCAGGCCTGCGTCTCGGCCGGCAACACCGGGGCGCTGATGGCGATCTCCCGGTTCGTACTGAAGACGCTGCCCGGCATCGACCGGCCGGCGATCGCGTCGCAGCTGCCGACGCGCACGGGCGTCACCACGGTCCTCGACCTCGGCGCCAACGTGAACTGCACGCCCGAGCAGCTCGTCCAGTTCGCGGTGATGGGCACCGCCCTCGCGGCGACCGTCGAGGGGATCGCGCGCCCGACCGTCGGTCTCCTCAACATCGGCGAGGAGGACATCAAGGGCAACGACGTGGTCAAGGCGACGGCGGAGCTGCTGAAGGCTTCCGGGCTCAACTTCCACGGCAACGTCGAAGGCACCGACATCTACAAGGGGACGACGGACGTCGTCGTCTGCGACGGGTTCGTCGGCAACGTGGCTCTCAAGACCTCGGAAGGGCTCGTCACGATGCTCTACGAGTTCCTGAAGGCCGAGTTCACGCGCAACCCCTTGCGCAGGCTCGCCGCGATGCTCGCGTATCCGGCGCTCATGGGCTTCAAGCGGAAGGTCGATCCGCGGCGCTACAACGGCGCCTCGCTGATCGGGCTCATGGGCATCGTCGTGAAGAGCCATGGCGGCGCGGACGAACTCGCGTTCCGCTACGCGCTGCGCAAGGCGCACGCCGAGGCCGCGCACGGGATGCTCGACCGGATCGCGCAGCGCATCGCCGGCATGCCGGCGCCCGGTCCCGCGGCGCGCGCGGCCGAGCCGGCCATCGCCGCCGTGGCACCCACGCCGGATGCATAGCCGGATCGTTGGGACCGGCAGCTACCTGCCGTCCCGCGTTCTCACGAATCACGATCTCGCGCAGCGCGTCGACACGAGCGACGCCTGGATCTACGCGCGCACGGGCATCCGCCAGCGCCACATCGCGGCGCCCTCCGAGCAGACGAGCGACCTCGCGCTCAACGCCTCGCGCGCCGCGCTGGCGGCGGCGGGGATCGGGCCCGCCGACGTCGACCTCGTCGTCGTGGCGACCACCACGCCGGACCGCGTGTTCCCGGCCACCGCGTGCATCCTGCAGGCGAAGCTCGGTGCGACGGGCGGGCCCGCGTTCGACGTGCAGGCGGTGTGCAGCGGCTTCGTCTACGCGCTGGCGGTCGCGGACCGCATGGTCGCGGACGGGCTCGCGCGGAACGCGCTCGTCGTCGGCGCCGAGATCTATTCCCGCATCCTGGACTGGAGCGACCGCGGGACCTGCGTGCTGTTCGGCGACGGCGCCGGCGCCGTGGTGCTCGTGCCTTCGCGCGTGCCCGGCATCGTCTCGGCGCATCTGCACGCCGACGGCAGCCACGGCGACATCCTGTGCGTTCCCGGGTCGATCGCGGACGGCGCGATCCGCGGCTCGCCGTACGTCCACATGGACGGCGGGATCGTATTCAAGTTCGCGGTGCGCGTGCTGGTCGAGGCGGCGGAGGAGGCGCTCGCCGCCAACGGCCTCACCGCGTCGGCGATCGACTGGCTCGTGCCCCACCAGGCCAACATCCGGATCATCGACGCGACCGCGAAGAAGCTCGGCGTTCCGGCGGAGCGCGTCATCGCGACGGTCGACCGCCACGCGAACACGTCGGCGGCGTCGATCCCGCTCGCGCTCGACCTCGCGGCGCGCGACGGGCGCCTGGTCGCGGGACAGCGCGTGATGCTGCTCGGGGTCGGCGGGGGCTTCACGTGGGGCTCGGTCTTCCTCAACTGGTAGAGTCTGCTGACGCTATGGCGATCGCGTTCGTCTTTCCCGGGCAGGGCTCGCAGTCGGTTGGCATGATGGCGGGATTCGATGGGCATCCGCTCGTGCGGTCGACCTTCGACGAGGCGTCGGCTGCGCTCGGCGACGACCTCTGGACGCTCGTCACCGACGGTCCCGAGGAGGCGCTCAACCGGACCGTCAACACGCAGCCCGTGATGCTGACGGCCGGCGTCGCCGTGTGGCGCGCATGGCAGGCGGCCGGCGGTGCGATGCCGAGCGTCGTCGCAGGGCACAGTCTCGGCGAATACACGGCGCTCGTCGTCGCCGGCGCTCTCGCGTTCCGCGACGCGGTGCCTCTCGTGCGCTACCGGGCCCAAGTCATGCAGGAGGCCGTCCCCGCGGGCGTCGGAGCGATGGCGGCGATCCTGGGCCTCGACGCCGAGGGTGTCGCGGCGGCCTGCGCCGAAGCCGCGCAAGGTCAGGTCGTCGAGCCCGTGAACTTCAACACGCCCGAGCAGATCGTCATCGCCGGCCACCGCGACGCGGTCGAGCGCGCCATCGCGGCCGCGACCGGGAAGGGCGCGAAGCGTGGCGTGCTGCTGCCGGTCTCGGCACCGTTCCACAGCTCCCTCATGCGGCCCGCCGGCGAGCGGCTCGCAGCGAAGCTCGCGGGCGTTGCCGTCACGGCGCCCCGGCTCCCGGTCGTGCACAACGCCGACGTCGCCGAGCACCCGGAGCCCGAGGCGATCCGCGCCGCGCTCGCGCGGCAGGCGGCGAGCCCGGTGCGGTGGGTCGAGACGATCCGCGCCTTCGCCGCACGCGGGGTGACCGACGTCGTCGAGTGCGGGCCCGGCCGCGTGCTGACGGGCATGTGCAAGCGGATCGACCGCAATCTCAAGGGCCACGCGCTCGACGCGGGCGCGGACATCGACACGGTCCGCGCCGCGCTTGCGGGCTGACCAGGGGAACCGATCATGGCGGACACGTCCACCGGCGCGCAGGTCGCGCTCGTGACCGGCGCAACCCGTGGCATCGGCGCCGCGATCGCGCGCGCGCTCGCCGCCGCGGGCGCGACGGTCGTCGGCACGGCCACGACCGACGAAGGCGCGGCGAAGATCGCGGCGGCGCTCGCCGCAGCGGGGAATCCGGGAACGGGCCTCAAGCTCGACGTGACGAACGGTGCCGCGGTCGACGCGGCGATCGCGGACGTCGAATCGCGCTTCGGCCCGATCACGATCCTCGTCAACAACGCCGGCATCACCCGAGACAACCTGCTCCTCCGCATGAAGGACGAGGAGTGGGACGCGATCATGGCGACCAACCTGAAGCCCGCCTACCGGCTCGCCAAGGCCGTGCTGCGCGGAATGATGAAGGCGCGGCAGGGGCGCATCATCCAGATCGGCTCGGTCGTCGGCACGAGCGGCAACGCGGGCCAGGTCAACTACGCGGCCGCGAAGGCGGCGCTCGTCGGCTTCACGAAGTCGCTCGCGCAGGAGGTGGGCAGCCGCAACATCACCGTCAATTGCGTGGCGCCGGGGTTCATCGACACCGACATGACGAAGTCGCTGAGCGACGCGCAACGGACCGGGCTGCTCGCGCGGATCCCGCTCGGGCGGCTCGGCACGCCGGAGGACGTGGCGGCCGCGGTGACGTTCCTCGCATCGCCCGCGGCCGGCTACATCACCGG
>DASQBO010000274.1:0-2266 GCA_035635175.1 Casimicrobiaceae bacterium
AACGCCGCCGCGCCCCCGCCCGCGGACGAGCGCTGAACGCGCCGGCGGCGAGGCCATACGGCTCGGCCCCGCGTAGCCCGCGCTGTGCGGACTACGCCGGCCGCACGCCCAGCTTCAACAGGATCCTTTCGAGCAGGCACCAGCCGGTAAACCCGCTCTGGAACAGGTTCGCGCCGACGAAGGCGGTGAACCACAGCCAGTTCGCGTTGACGAAGAACGGGCTCGCGGGCGCCGCGCGAGCGGCGAGCCGGGGCCCCGGGCCGCGAAGCGCCAAGGGGGAGCGAGCGATCGCGAGTCGACGCAGACGGTCGACCTCTCAATGCGATGATCAACACAAGCGAATCGGAGGCGGCGGTCCTGATCCGCCGCCTCGCCCCGGCCGACGCGGCGGCGTACCGTGCGCTGCGCCTGCGCGGCCTCGCCGAGCACCCGGACGCTTTCACGTCGAGCCCCGACGCGGAGGCCGCGAAGCCGCTGGCCGCGACCGAAGCCCGCATCGCGCCGGAGAGCGACGATGCCGTCTACGGCGCATTCGTCGACGGGGCGCTCGCCGGCGTGGTCGGGCTCGCGCACGAGGCGCGCGAGAAGAACCGGCACAAGGCCGTCGTATTCGGCATGTACGTGGCGTCGGAGTTCGGACGCCGCGGCATCGGCCGGGCGCTGCTCCGGCACGTCGTGGCCGCGGCCGAGCGCGAGCCCGGACTCGAGCAACTCGTGCTGACCGTCACGCAGACGAACGCCTCGGCACGTGCGCTCTACGAAAGCGAGGGCTTCCGCTCGTTCGGCGTCGAGCCGCGGGCGATCCGCGTCGACGGCCGCTACTACGACAAGAACCACATGGTGAGATTCCTGGAGCGCCGGCCGCTCGGCTAGCGCCGCGACGGAGTAAACTTCGGCTTCGATTCGAGCGCCGCGTCCTGCGGCCCCTCCGCGCCGGGCCTTGCTTTCATGATCCACCGCTTCAGCTTCCCCACCACGATCCATTTCGGCCCCGGGGCGCGCCGCCTCGTCGCCGACCATCTGAAGGCGCACGGCGTGCGGCGGCCCCTCGTCGTCACCGATCGGGGCATCGCGCCCCTGCCGCTGCTCGCCGAATTCACGGCCGGCCTGTCCGGCCTCGCAGTTGCCGTGTACGCGGACGTTTCCGGCAATCCGGTGAAGAGCCAGGTGGACCGCGGCGCCGATGCCTACCGGAACCACGGCGCCGACGCCGTGATCGGCCTGGGCGGCGGAGCGGCGCTCGACGTCGCCAAGGCCGTCGCGCTCCTCGCCACCCATCCGGGCGACATCCTCGAGTACGCGTGGGACCACCCGCGGGTGCGGTCCATAGACCGCGATCTGCCGTACTTCGTCGCGCTGCCGACCACGGCCGGCACGGGCTCCGAGGTCGGCCGCTCGAGCGTGGTGTCCGACGACACGACGCACGTGAAGAAGATCGTCTTTTCGCCGAAGCTCCTCGCGAAGTGCGTGTTCGCGGATCCGGAGCTCACGCTCGACCTGCCGGCGTCCATCACGGCGGCGACGGGCATGGACGCGCTCACGCACAACGTCGAGTCGTACCTGTCGCCCGAATACCATCCGCTCTGCGACGGGATCGCCCTCGAGGGCGTCCGCATCGCGGCCCGCGCGCTGCCGCTTGCGGTCCGCGACGGCCGCGACCTGCAGGCGCGAAGCGACATGCTGATGAGCTCGATGATGGGCGCGATCGCGTTCCAGAAGGACCTGGGCGCCGTCCACAGTTGCGCGCACGCGCTGTCGACCGTCGCCGACCTGCACCACGGGCTCGCGAACGGCATCATGATCGACCACGTGATGCGCTTCAACGCGTCGGCCGCGCCTGCGAAGATGGCCGAGCTCGCGCGCGTCGCCGGCGTGGCCGGCGCCGGCTCGATGGCGGACGCCGGCGCCGCGTCGGCGTTCGTGGATTGGCTCTCGCGGATGAAGGCGGATCTCGGCATTCCGGCGACGCTGGGCGCGCTCGCGGCGAAACGGCCCGTCACGAGGGCGGACGTCCCCGCGCTGGTCGAGGTCGCGATCAACGACACCTGCCACAAGACGAATCCCCGCCCCTGCACGCGCGCGGACTTCGAGGCGCTGTTCGCCGCGGCCCTTTGACCAGTGCCATGCTGAAGATCGGCATCTCCGCGTGCTTCTTCCACGAGGACCGGGAGCGACCGGTCTTCAAGGGGATGACGCTCCAGTACATCGAGCAGAACGTCGCGCACTGGCTCATGCAGCGCGACGTCCTCGCGTTCATGGTCCCCTC
>DASQBO010000275.1:0-11800 GCA_035635175.1 Casimicrobiaceae bacterium
GAGCCCGACGGTCTCCATGACGACGATCTCGTCGAGGCGGAACGCGAGGCGCGTGTCGCCGCGGAACAGCTGCTCCCAGGCGGCGCGGACCGCGTCGTAGCCGACGAACCGGGGGCCGCCGGGGTGCACGCAGACGATGTCCTCGTCGTCGGCCCACGCCGCCATCATCGCGTCGATGTCGCGCGCCTCGAACGCCTGGTAGAAGGCGAGCGCGGCGTCCTGCGGCGAGGTGTAGATCGGCGGCGTGCGGGGCTTTCCCATCGTCAATCCGGCTGGACGGCGGCGCGCGCGAGATTGTAGACCACCTGCGGCGCGAGCTCGCGCATGCACTTGAAGTGGCCGAGGGGGCACTCGCGCTTGAAGCAGGGGCTGCAGGCGATGTCGATCCGCGCGACCTGCGCCGAGGTCGAGAGCGGCGGCGTGTAAACGGGCGACGACGAACCGAACAGCGCGACCATCGGGACGCCGACCGCGGCCGCGGCGTGCATGAGCCCCGAATCGTTGCTGACGACGATCGTCGCCAGCGACAGGAGGTCGATCGCAGTGCCGAGGTCGGTGTGGCCCGTGAGGTCGCGCATCTGCCGGCCCGACTCGCCCGCCGCCTGCAGCACCGATTCGGCCGCGAGCCGGTCGTTCGGCGATCCGACGAGCCACACCTGCAAGCCGTCCATCATGAGGCGCGCCGCGAGCTCCGCGAAATGCGTCGGCGGCCAGCGCTTGGCGGGACCGTATTCGGCGCCCGGGCACAGAATCGCCGTCTTCCGGTCGACCCGCAGCCGCAGCGCGCGTACGGCGGCGGAACGATTCGCCACGTCGGGCACGAGCACCGGCCGCGGGGGCATCGGCACGAGGTCGCCGGGCCTGACCGCGAGCGCCGCAAAGCGGTCGACGAGGCGCGGCAGCGCCTTGCGGTCGAGGCGCCGCACGTCGTTCAGCAGGCCGTAGCGCCCTTCGCCGCGATAGCCCGTGCGCCGCGGAATGCGCGCAAGCCATGGGACCAGCGCCGACTTCCACGAATTGGGGAGCACGATCGCACGCGTGTAGCCGTTGCCGCGGAGTTCGCGCGCGAGCGCCTTGCGCGTGCGCCAGTCGAGGCGGCCGTGCGCGATGGGCGACGCGACGACCCGGCCGACGCCGCGCATCCGCGCGTACACCGGCGCGCACCAGATCGGCGCAAGCACGTCGACGATCGGCGTCTCGTAGGGATCGCGGCAGAGCGCGATCAGCGGTTCGGAGAGGATCGCGTCGCCGACCCACGCCGGCGCGACGATCAGGATGCGCTCCATCGCGGGGTCAGGGACCGCGGCCGGCTCGGGCCGCCGCCGCCCTAATGCCTGCCTGCGGCGGGGCCGCCTTCGAGACGGTAGCGCGTCCCGCAGTACGGGCACATCGCCATGCCCGTGTCGGCGACGTCGAGGTACACCCGCGGGTGGCTCGACCACAGCGGCATCGCCGGATTCGGGCAGTAGACCGGCAGGTCCTTCGGCTGCACGACGACGACGGGCGATTCGCGGACTTCCCCCATTACGGCCTCCGTGGCGGCGGCGAAACCCGATGCCGTCCGGGATCGGCCATCGCAATCGCGCGCGGACGCGAGCGTCGCTCCTTGGCTTCGCCCCGCGCGCTCATGCGTACACCCTCGCGAGCCACGACATCCGCGCCGGGTTCCGTCCGTTCACGGTGTCGAAGAAGAGCGACTGCAGCTTCGCCGTCACGGGGCCGCGCCGCCCTTCGCCGATCGGGCGGTTGTCGTACTCGCGGATCGGCGTGACCTCGGCCGCGGTGCCCGTGAAGAACGCTTCGTCGGCGATGTAGACCTCGTCGCGCGTGATCCGGCGCTCGACGACCGGGATGCCGAGCTCCTCGGCGAACGCGATGATCGTGCTGCGCGTGATGCCGTTGAGCGCGCCGCCCGACAGGTCGGGCGTGTGGAGCTTGCCGTCGCGGACGATGAACACGTTCTCCCCCGAGCCCTGGCAGACGAAGCCCTGCGGGTCGAGCAACATCGCCTCCTCGTAGCCGTCGTGCGTCGCCTCCTGGTTCGCGAGGATCGAGACCGCGTAGTTGCAGACGGCCTTCGCGTTGCACATCGTGATGTTGGGATGATGGTGCGTGAACGACGAGGTCCTCACGCGGATCCCCTTCTCGAGCCCGTCGGCGCCGAGGTAGGCGCCCCATGGCCAGGCGGCGATCGCAACACGGACCGGGTTCGACTTCGCGGCGACCCCCATCGCATGCGAACCGTAGAACGCGATCGGCCGGAGGTAGCAGGACTCGAGCTTGTTCTCGCGCACGCAGGCCTTCTGCGCGGCGTCGAGCTCGTCCTTCGAGTAGGGGATCTTCATCCCGAAGATCTGCGCCGAGCGGAAGAAGCGGTCGGTGTGGTCGCGCAGCCGGAAGATCGCGGGCCCGTCGGCGGTCTTGTACGCGCGTACGCCCTCGAAAACGCCGAGACCGTAGTGGAGCGTGTGCGTGAGGACGTGCGTCGTCGCGTCGCGCCACGGCACCATCTTGCCGTCGTACCAGATCCAGCCATCGCGGTCGGCCATGGACATCGCGGGATCTCCCTTCGCTCGTAAAGCGATGATTTTACACGAACCCTCGACGGAGTCGGGCCGTCACGCGCGCGCGCCGCCGAACACGTGCGACCAGAGCGCCGCAACCGCGGCGCGCCGCCCCTGCTGGGGCTCGGGCTCGACCCGCGCATGCGGCGCGCCCGTGAGCCGCACCTGGTGCTGCAGGCGGCGGAACTCGCGGTAGGCGTCGGCGGCGGCGAGCCCGAGCTCCGGCGGGACGAGCCCGAGTTCGCCGGCGATGCGCAGGAGGGCGATGTTGCCGAGATTCCCGGTCAGCGCGGCGTGCCGGTCTGCGTGCGCGAGAACGAGGTACTGGACCGCGAATTCGACGTCGACCATTCCGCCCGGATCGTGCTTCACGTCGAAGAGCGCCGTGCGGTTGGGGTGGCCGGCCGCCATCTTCCGGCGCATCTCCACCACCTCGGCCGCGAGGCGCGCCGGATCGCGCGGCATGCGGAGGATGGCCTCGCGCTCCGCCTCGAACGCCGCTCCGATCGCCGGGTCGCCGGCGACGAAGCGCGCGCGGGTGAGGGCCTGGTGCTCCCACGTCCAGGCTTGCTCGCGCTGGTAGCGGCGGAACGCCGCGAGCGACGACGCCATCAGGCCGGCCGCGCCATCGGGCCGCAGGCGCACGTCGATGTCGTAGAGCGTCCCCGCAGCGGTCGTCGCGGTAAGCCACGTGATGATCCGCTGCGCGAGCCGCGCGTAGCGCTCCGGCGCCGTCTCGTCGGAATCGTCATGCAGGAACACGAGGTCGAGGTCCGACGCGTAGCCGAGCTCCTTCCCGCCGAGCTTGCCGTAGCCGACGATCGCGAACCTCGGGGGGGCGTCGGCACGACCGCCCATCTGCGCCCACACGGCGCCGAGCGTCGCCGCGAGGATCGAGTCGGCGAGCGCGGAGAGGTGGTCGGCGAGGCGCTCGACGGTCAGAAGCCCGGCGAGGTCCTGGGCGAGCAGCCGGAACGCGTGCGCCTGGCGGAAGTGGCGGAGCGCGTCCATCTGGCCTTCGGCATCGCCGTCGTGGTCGCGCATGAGGCGCGCGAGCTCCGCGCGCCACGCGCCCCAGTCCGGCGACGCAAGCAGCACGCGGGCGTCGAGGAGCTCGTCGAGCAGCAGGGGATGGCGGGTCAGGTAATCGGCCGCCCAGCTCGACGCGCCCATGAGCTGCGCGAGCCGCGGCAGCACCGGCGGGTGCTCGGCGAGGAGCGCGAGGTACGCGCTGCGCCGGCTGACCGACTGCAGGAGGTCGAACAGGCGCTGGAAGACGGTCTGCGGCCGAGCCGCGCCGACGCGCTCGGTGACCGCGACGCGCAGGAGCCGCGGAACGAGATCGTCGACGCGCTGCTGCGAGAGCGCCGGCAGCGCGACATAGCGGCTGCTCGCGCGGAGGCGGGAGAGCTCGGCCACGAGCCCCGCGGGATCGTCGAAGCCGGCGCGCGCGAGCGTGTCCTTCGCCGCAGGGTCGCCGAGGTCGCCGCGCCACAGCGCCGCGAGCGGCGCGAGCTCGCCGTTCGGCTCGGAGGCAGGCTCGGTGAGTTCGGCGCGGGCGGCGCCCCCGAAGGCCGCATCGAACTGCGCGCTTACCGCGTCGCGATGGTGTGCCAGTGCCTCCTCGAACTCGCCAGCGCTCGCGAAGCCCGTCGCGAGCGCGAGCGCGGCGCGCTCTGCCGGGTCCGTCGGAAGCGTTTGCGTCTGGCGATCGTCGCGATACTGGAGCCGATGCTCGACGTTGCGCAGGAAGCGATACGCGTCCGAAAGCGAGCTGACGACCGCCTCGGACAGGAGGCCTCGCGTCGCGACGGCGGCGAGCGCGGCTTGCGTGCCGCGGACCTGCAACGCCGGCTCGCGGCCCCCGCGCACGAGCTGGAGCGCCTGCACGATGAACTCGATCTCGCGAATGCCGCCCGGTCCGAGCTTGAGGTCCGGCGCGTAATCGCGGCGCTTGACCTGCTCGCGGATCTGGCGGTGGATGTCGCGCAAGCCCTCGTAGGCGTCGTAGTCCAGGTACTTGCGAAAGACGAACGGCCTGATGTGGGCTTGCAGCTCGTCGTGGCGCTCGCCGGTGAGCGGCCGCGCCTTGAGCCATGCGTAACGCTCCCACGCGCGACCCTGCGTGATGAGGTATTGCTCGAGCGCACCGAACGGCACGGTAAGGGGTCCGCTCTCGCCGTACGGACGGAGCCGCATGTCGACGCGGAAGACGAATCCCTCCGCCGTCACGTCGCCGAGCGCGCCGATCACGCGCCGGCCGAGCTTGTCGAAGAACTCGCGGTTCGACACCGCCCGCGGTCCGTCCGTCTCGCCGTCTTCGGGATAGACGAAGACGAGATCGACGTCGGACGAGACGTTGAGCTCGCCGCCGCCGAGCTTGCCCATGCCGATGACGACGAGCCGCTGCGCGAGTCCGGCCTCGTCGCGCGGCTCGCCGTGGATCGTCGCGAGCGCCGCGTGATGCGTGGCGACGGCCGCACCGAGCGCCGCCTCCGCGAGTGCGGTCATGGCCGCACACACTTCGTCGAGGTCGCCGCGACCCGCGAGATCGCGCGCGAGGGTGACGAGCAGCGTTCGCCGCCGCAGCGTCCGCAGCGCGGACGCGAGGCGCTCGCCGTCCGCCGCCGCGACGGCGTCCGCGAGCTCGACGCCCGAGACGTCGGCGGGCGCTTCGACGTGCGCGGCGAGCCAATCGGCGTCCTCGGGGTGCGCCGCCAGCGATTGCGTCGCGAAGCGGCTGTAGGCGAGGGCGGCGGTCAGGTCGCGATCGAGGGGCATGCGGGCGGACGCGGGGGCTCCGTCGGCTCCGCGGGCGACGGCGGACGACGCGGCGCGGGTATCCGATACAATGGGCAAGTACGCATCCATTATGCCTTCCGCGCGCGCTCCCGATCGCGCCCGAGGCGCCGTTGGGCCCGGGTTGCGCCGGCTCGTGCGCTTCACGGGCACGGCGATCGTCGCGGGCTTCGCGCTCTTCGCGCTCGCGCTCCTCGCGGTGCGGTTCGTCGTGTTTCCGCACATCGAGTCGTATCGCGACACGCTCGTCGCTACGCTCTCGGCGCAGCTCGGCCAGCGGGTCGAGATCGACGCGCTCGCGACCGGGTGGGACGGCTGGAACCCCAAGCTCGTCGTCACGGGGCTGCGCGTGCTCGACCGCGCAGGAGCGAGCGAGGTGCCGATGGTCGAGCTGCCCGAGGTCGACCTCGTCGTCGCGTGGACGTCGCTGCCGCTCCTCGAGCTTCGCGTCAAGGAGCTCGCAATCGAGCGGCCGCGGCTCGCGATCCGCCGGGACCGCGCGGGCCTGATCCACGTCGGCGGCCTCGAATTCGATCCCGAGCACGCCGACGACCGTCTCACCGATTGGCTCCTGCGCCAGCGCCGGATCGTCGTCCACGACGCGCTCGTCATCTGGAACGACGACCTCCGCAACGCGCCGCAGCTCGTGCTCGACCGCGTGCAGTTCCGGCTCGAGAACCGCTTCGGGCACCACCGATTCGGCATCGCGGGAACGCCGCCGGCGGACATCGCCGCGCCGCTCGACCTGCGTGGCGACGTCCAGGGCGGTTCGATCCGCGAATGGCAGCAGGCGCGCGGACGCCTCTACGTGCGGCTCGACTACGCGGACGTCGAGGCCTGGCGCGAGTGGCTGCCGCTGCCGTCGGCGATCGCGAAGGGCAAGGGCGCGCTTCGCGTGTGGTTCGAATTCGCTGCCGGCGAAGTGCGCGAGGTCACGGCCGACCTCGAGCTTGCCGATGCCCGCGTGCGTCTCGACGACAACCTTCCCGCGCTCGACCTCGTGCGGCTCTCCGGCCGCGCCGGCTGGCGCACCTCGCCTTCGCAGATGGACGTGTCTGCCCGGGATCTCGCGTTCGTCACGACCGCCGGCGCGCGGCTCGACCCCACGACTTTCACGTTCGTGCGGCGGGAGGCGGCCGAGGGCCGGCCCGCGAGCGGGACGCTCGAGTTCGATCGGGCGCAGCTCGAGCCCCTGCGTGACATCGCCGCCTCTCTACCGCTGTCCGAGCGGTGGCGGGCCGATCTCGCACGCTTCGCGCCGCGCGGGACGCTCTCGCACGCTCATCTGCACTGGGAGGGCCCGCCCGACGCTCCCAGCGCGTTCGACGCCGCCGCCGATTTCGAGCAGCTCGGCGTGGTCGCGCAGGACGCGTTTCCGGGGGCGACCGGGTTGTCCGGATCCTTCACCGCGAAGGAGAAGGGCGGCGAGGTCAAGGTGGCGACGCGCAACGGTACGCTCGATCTGCCGCGGGTCTTCGCGGCGCCGATCCCGCTCGACGCGTTGCAGGGCGCGGTGCGTTGGGAACGCGCGGGGGCGCGGACGCGCGTCGACATCCCGCGGCTCGAGTTCGCAAACGCGCACGCGGCCGGACATGTCACGGGGACGTATCGCAGCGCGGCCCGCGGTCCCGGCGAGATCGATCTCACCGGACAGCTCACGCGCGGCGACCCCGCGCAGGTCTACCGCTACCTCCCGCACGCGGTCCCCGAGCCGGCGCGCGCGTGGGTTGCGCACGCGCTCGCGCGCGGCGAGGTGACCGACGCGCGGCTCAAGCTCGCCGGCGACCTCGCGCATTTCCCGTTCGCCGACGGCAAGTCGGGGCAGTTCATCGTCACGGTGAAGGGCCGCGGCGTGACGCTCGACTACGCTCCGCGCTGGCCGGCGATCGAAGGCATCGACGGCGAGCTCCGGTTCGAAGGCGCGTCGATGTCGATCGACGCGGCGCGCGGGCGGCTGTTCGGCGCGCAGCTCGGCAAGACGCACGCGGCGATCGCCGACGTGCGCGGCGAGGCGCCCAAGCTGACGATCGAAGG
This sequence comes from Casimicrobiaceae bacterium, assembly GCA_035635175.1. Classification (GTDB taxonomy): domain Bacteria; phylum Pseudomonadota; class Gammaproteobacteria; order Burkholderiales; family Casimicrobiaceae; genus CAIWHR01. The sequence continues at coordinate 7,398 of DASQBO010000275.1, forward strand.
CACGGCCACGGGACCGCTCGACGACTTCGTGCGCTTCGTGCGCGAGAGCCCTGTCGACGCGATGACCGGCCAGTTCACGGAAGACGCGGATTCTGCCGGCGATGCGGGGCTCGCGCTGCATCTCGAGCTGCCGCTCGGCAAGTGGGACCGGAGCCGGGTGGCCGGCGAGCTCGCGTTCGTGAACGGGCAGATCGGGTTCCCCGGCATGCCGCGGCTCACGCAGCTCAACGGCAAGGTCGCGTTCACGGAGTCCGACGTCCGCGCGCACGACGTCACCGCCGAGATGGCCGGCGGGCCGGCGAAGTTCGCCGTGGCGAGCGTCGACGGACGGGTCCGCCTGTCCGGTGCCGGCACGGCCAACCTCGCGTCGCTACGGCGCGACGTGAGGACGCCGTTCGCCGCGCGGGTGTCCGGCACCACGGACTGGGGCGTCGTCGTCAGCGTGCGGCGCGATTCGTCGACGTGGATGTTCGAGAGCACGCTCAAGGGCGCGGTGATCGACCTGCCGGCGCCGCTGGGCAAGGCCGCCGCCGACAGCCTACCGCTCAAGGTCGAGCTGCGCGACGACGTCGCGCATCCCGACGAGGACACGATCGAGCTGAGCTACGGGCACGCGATGCAGGTCGCGCTCCATCGCCAGCAGCACGGGCGCGAGATGCGCGTCGACCGTGCCCTGGTCACGCTCGGACGCGCCGGTGCGCCCGGCGAAGCGCTGCGCGCGGAGCGGCCCGGCATCTGGGTGCGCGGCGAGCTGCCGACGCTCAACGCCGACGACTGGCTCGCCTTCCGCGCGCACACGATGCCGCAGGGCGAGGGCGACGACGCCGTGGGGCTGGCCGGCGTCGATCTCGACGTCGGCGCCTTCGAGCTCTTCGACCGCCGCTTCGAGGACTTCAAGGTCGCCGCGCGACGCACGCAGGGAGACTGGAAGCTGGAGTTCAAGGGGCGCGACGTCGCCGGCACCGCGTCCTGGTCGGCGCCGGGCGCCGACGCGCCGAACGGCCGCATCGTCGCGCGGCTGTCGCGCTTCGCGATGCCGGCCGCCGGCGACCTTCCGTCGTGGAGCGGGACCGAGAAGACGGCGGATCCCAAGCCCGCGCCGGACCGCGTCGAGCCGTGGCCCGAGCTCGACATCACCGCCGACAGCTTCGTGTCGAAGGGACGTGATCTCGGGCAGCTCGAGCTCGTCGCGAAGCCGCGCGGCTCCGAGTGGCGGATCGAGCGGCTCGCGCTGTCGAACGAGTCCGGCCGGATCGATGCGAACGGCGCGTGGCGCGGCCTGGGCCGGCAGCAGCAGACGAAGCTCGACGTCGCGCTCGACGTCAAGGACGCGGGCGGATTTCTCGCCCGCTTCGGGCTTCCCGACGGCATCAAGGGCGCGCCCGCGACGATCGGCGGCCAGCTCGACTGGGCCGGGTCGCCGGCCGAGTTCGACATGCCGTCGCTCGGCGGCTCGCTCAAGGTCGCGGTCGGGCAGGGGCGCTTCACGAAGATCGAGCCGGGCTTCGGCAAGCTGCTCGGCGTGCTGTCGCTGCAGGCGCTGCCGCGGCGGATGACGCTCGACTTCCGGGACGTCTTCAGCGAAGGCTTCGCCTTCGACGAGATCACGGGCGACGTGCGCATCGCGAGCGGCGTCATGTCGACGGACAACCTGAAGCTCAAGGGGCCCGCGGCCCAGGTCGAGATCGCCGGCGACGCCGATCTCGCCAAGGAGACGCAGCGACTCACCGTGCACGTCCAGCCTTCGCTCTCGGCGAGCGTGTCCGCGGGTGCGGCGCTCCTGTTCCTCGCGAATCCGCTCGTCGGCGCGGCGGTGGGCGCGGGCTCGCTGCTCGCGCAGAGCGTCCTCAAGGACCCGATCGAGCAGCTCTTCAGCTATCAGTACACGGTGACCGGTGGCTGGGCGGATCCGGTCGTGACGCGGACTGGAACGGCGACGGCGAGCGTCGCGCCCGGCGGGCCCGGCGCGCGCGCCGAAGGACTGACGCGATGACCGTGCGCCGCGCGCGCCCGCGGCTCGCCGCGGCGGCGGTCTCGCGTGCGCGGCGGCCCTTGCGCGTCGCCGCGGTGCAGATGGTGTCGGGCGACGACGTCGCGCACAATCTGGCTGCCGCGGCGAAGCTGATTGCCGAGGCCGCGCGCGCCGGCGCGCAGCTCATCGCCCTTCCGGAGTATTTCGGCATCTTCGGCGCGCGGGCGACCGACAAGGTCGCGGTCCGCGAAGCCGACGGCGACGGTCCGCAGCAGCGCTTCCTCGCGGAGGAGGCGCGCCGTCACGGCGTCTGGCTCGTCGGGGGCACCGTGCCCATCGCCTGCGCCGACCCGGCACGCGTGCGGAGCGCGTGCCTGGTCTACGGCGCGGACGGGAAGCGCGTCGCTCGCTACGACAAGATCCACCTGTTCGCGTTCGCGCGCGGCGAGGAGCGCTACGACGAGGGACGCACGATCGAGCCCGGCCGGGCGCCGGCGGCCTTCGATCTGCCGTGCGGCCGGGCGGGCCTCTCGGTGTGCTACGACCTGCGCTTTCCGGAGCTCTATCGCGGCTTCGGAGACGTGGCGCTGATCCTCGTTCCCTCGGCCTTCACCGCGACCACGGGCGCCGCGCACTGGCACCTGCTGCTGCGCGCCCGCGCGGTCGAGAACCAGTGCTACGTGCTCGCGGCTGCGCAGGGCGGCGCGCATCCCGGCGGCCGCCGCACGTACGGCCACTCGGCGCTGATCGACCCTTGGGGCCGGATCGTCGCCGAGCGCGAGGAGGGACCCGGCATCGTCGTCGGCGACGTCGATCCCGCGCGGATCGACGAGGTGCGCGCGCAATTGCCGGCGCTTTCCCATCGCGTGCTCTAGCGGGCGCCGCATGCCCGAGCCCGATCTCGCCGCCCCGGTCGAGCGGCGTCATTTCGAGGACTATGTCCCCGGCGCCGTTTGCGTGTACGGCGCGATTTCCGTCACCGCGGAATCGATCCTCGAGTTCGCGCGCCGCTACGACCCGCAGCCGATTCACACCGATCCCGAGGCGGCGCTCCGAGGTCCGTTCGGCGGCCTCATCGCGAGCGGCTGGCACACGATCGCGCTCGTGATGCGCGTGCTCGTGGAGCGCTACCTGTCGCACGTGGCGGCGATCGTCTCGCCCGGGATCGACGAGCTCAGGTGGACCCTGCCCGTGCGGCCCGGCGACGTGCTGTCGGTGCGCGTGACGGTGCTCGAGGCGACGATCTCGCGTACGAAGCCGGATCGCGGGCTCGTCCGCACGCTGATCGAGGCGCTGAACCAGCGCGGCGAGGTCGTGCTCTCGATGAAGGCGATGAACTTCATCAGGCGGCGCACACCGGAAGCTGGCTGACCGCCGGCGCTTGCCGCCCGCCGATTACAATACCGCCCGCGCCGGCAGGTCCGGCTTCTTTCGAGTGTTGCGATGCCCCGATTATCCTGTGCCGACATTCTCGCCGGCCGCGCGAGCGCCGGCGATCCCGTCACCGTCACCGGCTGGGTGCGCACCCGCCGCGACTCGAAGGCGGGCATCTCGTTCGTGCACGTGTCCGACGGCTCCGGCTTCCATCCGGTGCAGATCGTGGTGCCCGGAACGCTGCCGAACTACGCGAACGAGGTGCTGCACCTGACCGCGGGCTGCGCGGTCGAGGCGACGGGCACGATCGTGCCGTCGCCCGCGAAGGGGCAGCCCTTCGAGATGCAGGCCGACGCGATCCGCGTGGTCGGCTGGGTCGACGACCCCGACACCTACCCGATCCAGCCCAAGCCGCACACGCTCGAGTTCCTGCGCGAGGTCGCGCATCTGCGGCCGCGCACCAACGTGATCGGGGCGGTCACCCGGGTGCGCCACACGATCGCCCAGTCGATCCACCGTTTCTTCCACGATCGCGGCTTCTGCTGGGTCAACACGCCGATCATCACGTCGTCGGACGCCGAAGGGGCGGGCGCGCTGTTCCGGGTCTCGACGCTCGATCTCGCGAATCTCCCGCGCGACCCGGCAGGGAAGGTCGACTACGCGCAGGACTTCTTCGGCCGCGAGACGTTCCTCACGGTGTCGGGCCAGCTCAACGTCGAGGCGTATTGTCTCGCGCTCTCCCGGGTCTACACGTTCGGACCGACGTTCCGCGCCGAGAACTCGAACACGAGCCGGCACCTCGCGGAGTTCTGGATGATCGAGCCGGAGATCGCGTTCGCGACGCTCGCCGACAACGCGGACCTGGCCGAGGCGCTGGTCAAGCACGTGTTCGCGACGGTGCTGGCCGAGCGCGGCGATGACATGGCCTTCTTCGCGGAGCGCATCGACGAGAGCGTGCTCACGACGCTGCGCCACGTGATCGACGAGCCGTTCGAGCGGATGACGTACACGGAGGCGGTCGCGCGCCTGCAGCGCAGCGGCAAGGCGTTCGAGTTCC
>DASQBO010000276.1:0-2569 GCA_035635175.1 Casimicrobiaceae bacterium
GACGCCGCCGCCGAAGCCGCTTGACGCCGCGATGCTGCGCCTGAAGCTGCTCCTCCTCGCGGCGCTGGTCGCGTGCGGGCTCTCGCTCGTCACCTCGCGCCACCAGGCGCGCAAGCTCTTCGTCGAGCTCGAGCGCACGCAGGCCGAGGCGCGCGCCTTCGAGACGGAGTACGGGCAGCTGCAGCTCGAGCAGTCGACGTGGGCGATGCCGGCGCGCGTCGAGAAGATCGCGCGCACGTCGCTCGGGCTCGAGCTGCCGTCGCCCGGCCGCGTCGAGATCGTGCCGGCGGGGACGGCCCGATGAGCGCCGGACGCGCCGCGCCGCCCGTGCTGCCCCGTTTCCGCGCCGCGATCGTGTTCGGCGGGCTCGCGCTCGCCTTCGGCGTGCTCGCCGCGCGCTCGCTGTGGCTGCAGGGCTTCGACCACGCGTTCCTGCAGGAGCAGGGCAGCGCACGCTACAGCCGCGAGCTCGAGGTTCCCGCGCACCGCGGTCGCATCGTCGACCGGTTCGGCGAGCCGCTCGCGATCTCGACGCCGGTCAAGTCGCTGTGGGCGTTTCCGGCGAAGCTCGACGCGACGCCTGCGCAGCGAGCGAAGCTCGCTGCGGTGCTCGAGACGCCGGCATCCTCGCTGGCGCGCAAGCTCGACGCCGACGAGGACTTCGTGTTCGTGGCGCGGCAGCTCGCACCCCAGGTTGCCGATCGCGCGATGGCGCTCGGCATCGCGGGCCTGAACGAGCAGAACGAGTACCGCCGCTACTATCCGGCCGGCGAGACGATGAGCCACATCCTCGGCTTCACCGGCGACCACGACGTAGGCCAGGAGGGGATCGAGCTCGCGCAGCAGGAGTGGCTCGGCGGCCATCCCGGCACGCGCCGGGTCATCATCAACCGTCGCGGCGAGGTCGTCGAGGACGTGGAGGCGATCCGCGCGCCGCAGGCAGGCCGCGACCTGGCGCTCGCCATCGACACGCGCCTCCAGCACATCGCTTTCCGCGAGCTCAAGGCCGCGGTCGAGGCGAACCGCGCGAAGGCGGGCGGCCTCGTGATCCTCGACGTGCAGACGGGCGAGATCCTGGCGCTCGCGAACTGGCCGACGTTCAACCCGAACGCGCGCCACGGCGTCGCGCGCGACCGGATGCGCAACCGCGCGCTCACCGACGTGTTCGAGCCGGGTTCGACGCTCAAGCCGTTCACCATCGCCGCCGCGCTCGAGGCGCATCGCGTGCGGCCCGACACGGTGATCCAGACCGCGCCCGGCACGATGACGATCGGCTCCGCGACGATCCACGACGCGCACGTCCACGGCGCGCTGACCGTCGAGCAGGTGATCCAGAAGTCGTCGAACGTCGGCGCGGCGAAGATCGCGCTGTCGCTGCCGGCCGAGACGATGTGGCACGCGCTGTCCGAGGCGGGCTTCGGCGCCGCGCCGAGGACGGGCTTTCCGGGCGAGGTCGGCGGTCGGCTGCGCCCGCCGAAGACGTGGCGGCCGATCGAGCAGGCGACGATGGCGTATGGCCACGGGATCTCCGTCAACCTCGTGCAGCTCGCGCGCGCCTACACGATCTTCGCGACCGACGGCGAACTCAAGCCCGCGACGCTGCTCAAAACGAGCGGGCCGGTGGCCGGGCGGCCCGTGCTGCAGCCTTCGACCGCGCTCGCCGTCCGCCGCATGCTCGAGCTCGCGGTGCAGCCCGGCGGCACCGCTCCGAAGGCGCAGGTGCCGGGGTATCGCGTGGCCGGAAAGACCGGCACCTCGCACAAGCTGGAAGGTCGTGCGTACACGAACAAGTACGTCGCGTCGTTCGTCGGCTTCGCGCCGGCGTCGGCGCCGCGGCTCGTCGTCGCCGTGATGATCGACGAGCCCACGGCCGGGCAGCACTTCGGCGGCGAAGTCGCGGCGCCCGTGTTCGCCGCGGTGACCGGCGCCGCGCTGCGGATGCTCGCCGTGCCGAACGACGCCCCCGTCGACAACGTGCTCCTTCCTCCGCCCGGCAGCGCCATCGACGAGGACACCTGATGCCCTCGCCCTTGCCCGACGTCGACGTGCCGGCGCTGCTCGCGCGCCTCGCCGCGCGCCCGCACCGGATCACCGCCGACAGCCGCCAGGTCGGCCGCGGCGACGCGTTTGCCGCGTTCCCGGGGATGAAGGCCGACGGTCGCCGTTTCATCGCCGACGCGCTCGCGCGCGGCGCGGGCGCCGTGCTGTGGGAGCCGCAGGGCTTCCAGTGGAATCCCGACTGGCACGTCCCGCAGCTCCCGGTCGAGGGGCTGCAGGCGAAGCTCGGCCCGATCGCGGACTTCATCTACGGAAGCCCGTCGCAAGCGCTGTGGACGATCGGTGTCACCGGCACCAACGGGAAGACCAGCTGCTCGCGCTGGATCGCGCAGTGCCTCGACCGCTGCGGCAAGCGCGCCGCGGTCGTCGGCACGCTCGGCAACGGCCTCTGCGGCGACGAGGAACCGGCGACGCTCACGACGCCGGACGCGGCGCTCCTGCAGGAGATGCTCGCGCGCTACAAGAAGGCCGGCGCGCTCGCCGTCGCGATGGAGGTGTCGTCGCACGGCCT
>DASQBO010000277.1:0-6588 GCA_035635175.1 Casimicrobiaceae bacterium
GAGCCGTTTCCGGTGGCGTCGCTCAACTCGGCGGACCTGGCGGAGCTCGGCGTCGCCCCCGGCGGGACGATCACGGTCGCCTCGCGCCGCGGCGAGGTCACGCTCGCGGCGCGCGCCGACGACGGCACCCCGCGCGGCGCGGTGTTCATTCCGTTCTGCTACTACGAGGCGGCGGCGAACCTCCTCACGAACCCGGTGCTCGACCCCTTCGGCAAGATTCCCGAGTTCAAGTACTGCGCCGTGCAGGTGCGCGCGGGAGGCGTGGCGCGCCCGACGTTCGGCTACGGCCGGGCCGCGGCGGACTAGGGCCTGTTAACGCGATGGGCGCGGACGCGAGCGGGTGGCTTGGGGCGCCAATCGAGGCGCCGACGACGCCAAGACCGGGTGTCTTGGCGAGGAGGGCAACGAAGGGTGGCGCCTGAGGGCGCCCGCTCCCGTCGGGTTGCTGCCGAAAACGCCTATCGCGGCGTTGCAAAGTCTCGCCGGGTTCACGACCCGCCTTCGCCTTTCCGCCTTGCGCTGGGCGTTTTCGGCCGAGCAACGCGTTCGTGCCCATCGTGTGAACAGGCCCTAGCCCCAACGGGATGCCGCCCATGCCGCGCGCGCGCCGGGGCGCGCGATGACGCGCCACGCCGTCGACTCGCGGTACGCGACCTTCCGGCTGCTGGCCGCGCTCGCGCTGATGACGGTCGGCAACGGCGCGATGTACATCGTGCCGGTCGTGCTGCCCGTGATCCAGCGCGAATTCGGCGTCGCGCGCGCCGACGCGTCGATCCCGTACACGCTGCTGATGGTCGGGTTCGGGCTCGGCGGCCTTCTCATGGGGCGGCTCGCCGACCGCTTCGGCGTCGTCGTCCCGCTGCTCCTCGGCGCGGCGAGCGTCGGTCTCGGCTTCACGCTCGCCTCCGGCGCCGACGGCATCGCGACCTTCGCGCTGGCGCACGGGCTCCTGCTCGGCTTCTTCGGCAGCTCGACCACGTTCGCGCCGCTGATCGCGGACACCTCGCTCTGGTTCGTTCGCCGCCGCGGCATCGCGGTCGCCGTGTGCGCGAGCGGCAACTACTTCGCGGGGGCGATCTGGCCGCCCGTCGTCCAGCACTTCGTGCAGGCTTCGGGCTGGCGCGCGACGTACTTCGGCGTCGGCCTGTTCTGCGCGGTCACGATGGCGCTGCTCGCGCTCCTGATGCGCGAGCGACCGCCGGTCGCGCTGTTGTCGCCGACGCCGGGCGCGGAAGCGGCCGCGGTGCGGACCCACGCTTCCGCACGCCCGTTCGGGCTGTCGCCGCTCGCGGCGCAGGTGCTGCTCTGTATCGCCGGGCTCGCCTGCTGCGTCGCGATGTCGATGCCGCAGGTCCACATCGTGGCCCTCTGCGCTGACCTGGGCTTCGGGCCCGCGCGCGGCGCGGAGATGCTCGCGCTGATGCTGGGGTGCGGCATCGCGAGCCGGCTCCTGTCCGGCTACGTCTGCGACCACATCGGCGGGTTGCGGACGCTGCTCCTGGGATCGCTGCTGCAGGGCGTCGCGCTGCTCCTGTTCCTGCCGGCCGACGGGCTCGTGTCGCTCTATGTCGTGTCGGCGCTGTTCGGGCTCTTCCAGGGCGGTATCGTTCCGTCCTACGCGATCATCGTGCGCGAGCACTTCCCGCCGCGCGAGGCCGGCGCGCGCGTCGGCGCGGTGCTCATGTTCACGCTCTTCGGCATGGCGCTCGGCGGCTGGATGTCGGGGAAGATCTTCGACCTCACCGGCTCCTACACCGCCGCGTTCGCGAACGGAATCGCCTGGAACGCGCTCAACCTCGCGATCGCGGGGGCGCTCCTGTGGCGCGCGCGCGGTGTCGTGCCAGCGCGGCCCGGATCAGCCGGCGCGTGAATCCCGCGTGGCCTTCGGCGTCGTGCGCGAGGCAGAGGTCCGCGCTGCCGGGATCACTCGCCGGATAGAACACGCCGCAGTTCGGGTTGATCTCGAGCATGAACGGCGTCCCCTCGCGGTCGACGCGGAGGTCGCAGCGGCCGAAGCTCGCGCCGCCGAGCGCGACGAAGAAGCGCGCCGACACGTCGCGCAGCCGCGCGTCGAGCGTCGCGTCGTCCACGGGAAACGCGGACATCCGGTCGTAGTCGACCCACTTGACCTTCGCGTGCTTGAACGTTTCGCCCTCCGGGAAGCGGTAGCGCAGCGGCGTGTACGTGTGCGGCCGCGCCGGGTCGTCGGGATTCTCCGCGACCAGCACCGTGCACTCGACGCCCTCGATGAATTCCTCGATCAGTGCCATCCCGTGGCGGCGGATGATCTTGCGCGCCTGCTGCCGCAGTCCGGCGGGGGTCGCGACGCGCGAGCGCCGCGAGAGATCGACGCTCGAATAGCTGCTGTAGTGCTTGACGATCAGCGGAAAGCGGAGCTCCCGCGCCGCGCGCTCGACCTCCTCGCCGCCGCGCGCGAACGCGTAAGCCGGCGTCGCGATCCCCTCGGCGCGGCAGGCCGCCTTCATCGCCTCGCGCGAGGGCTCGTAGAACTCGGACGTCGCGCCGGTGAATGCGACGCCGTGCGCCTCCAGCGTGCGGACGACCTCGATGCCGGGCGTGTCCTGGTCCGCGGCGCCGTCGCACAGGTTGAAGAAGACGTCGAAGCCCTGCTCGATGCGCCGCGTGACCTGCGCGACCGCGGTCGGCTTCGCGAGGCACTCGACTTCCCAGTGCGCCTCGGGATGGTACGGCCGCGGATCGCACGGCCAGTCGTCGGCGGGAAACGGATCGGCGAGCAGGTCCTGGTTCGTCAGCAGGCAGATGCGCATCGCCCGGCGAAAGAGGTCAGTACTTGCCGCGCAGGCGGGCGACGAGCTGCGAGATCAGCGGCCAGAACAGCATCACGAGCGCGAGCCCGGTGATGCCGCCGACGAGCGCGTTCGAGAAGAAGATGCCGAGGTCGCCCTGCGAGATCAGCATCGCCTGCCGGAAGGAGTCCTCGGCGCGGTCGCCCAGCACCAGCGCGAGGACGAGCGGCGCGAGCGGGTAGTCGAGCTTCTTGAAGACGTAGCCGACGACGCCGAAGAGCATCATCAGCCAGACGTCGAGCATCGCGTTGTGCACCGTGTAGGCGCCGATCGCGCAGATCACGATGATGATCGGCGCGATGATCGAGAACGGCACGCGCAGGATCGCGGCGAAGAACGGCACGCAGGTGAGCACGATGAGGAGGCCGGCGAGGTTGCCGAGGTACATGCTCGCGATCAGCCCCCAGACGAAATCCTTCTGCTCGACGAAGAGCAGCGGACCCGGCTGCAGCCCCCAGATCAGGAGGCCGCCCAGCAGCACCGCCGCGGTCGGCGAGCCCGGGATGCCGAGCGCGAGCATCGGCAGGAGCGCGCTCGTGCCGGCGGCGTGCGCCGCCGTCTCCGGCGCGACGACGCCCTCGACCACGCCGGTGCCGAACTTGTCGCCTTCCTTCGACATCCGCTTCGCGACGCCGTAGCTCATGAACGACGCGGGCGTGGCGCCGCCGGGCGTGATCCCCATCCAGCAGCCGATGAGGCAGCTCCTGACCGACGTGACCCAGTACGCCGGGAGCCTGCGCCAGGTCTCGAGCACGACCTTCGGATTGATCTTCGCCGACTTGCCGGTGAAGGAGAGTCCCTCCTCCATCGACAGCAGGATCTCGCCGATGCCGAAGAGCCCGATCACCGCGATCAGGAAGTCGACGCCGCGCATCAGCTCCGAGAAGCCGAACGTGAGCCGCAGCCGGCCGGTGATGTTGTCCATCCCGATCGCCGCCATCGCGAAGCCGAGCAGCATCGAGGCGAGCGTCTTCCACGGTGAGCCCTTGCCCATCCCGATGAAGCTGCAAAACGTGAGCAGGTAGACCGAGAAGAACTCCGGCGGGCCGAACTTGAGCGCGAACTTCGCGACGAGCGGCGCGAGGAACGTGATCATGATGACCGCGAACAGCGCGCCGATGAACGACGACGTGAACGAAGCGGTCAGCGCCTCGCCGGCGCGGCCCTTCTGCGCGAGCGGGTAGCCGTCGAAGGTCGTCGCGACCGACCACGGCTCGCCCGGGATGTTGAACAGCACCGACGTGATCGCGCCGCCGAAGAGCGCCCCCCAGTAGATGCAGGAGAGCATGATGATCGCCGAGGTCGGCGGCATCGAGAACGTGAGCGGCAGCAGGATCGCCACGCCGTTGGCCCCACCCAGCCCCGGCAGCACGCCGATGATGACGCCGAGCACGATGCCGACCAGCATCAGCAGCATGTTGAAAGGGGAGAGCACCACGGCGAAGCCGTGGAACAGCGCGCCGATCTCAGCCAAGGGCGGTCCTCTTGGGGGCGGGAAGCGAAGGAAGGAGGGTGAGCGCCGCGGCCGTCAGTAGCCGGTCCACGACAGCAGGTCCCACGTGCCCTTCCACAGCGGCACCTTGAACCAGATCTCGAACATCACGAACAGCGACACGCTGACGACGAGCGCGACCGCGACGCTCTTGAGCCACGAGTAGTGGCCGAGCCAGATCATGAACAGCGCGATGTAGAGCGCCGAGGCGACGTAGAGCCCGGCGAACTGGACCAGGAGCACGTAGACGGTCGCCGGCACGAGAACGGCGAGCACCTGCCGGAGCTGCGACCAGGCGACGAACTGCCGCCGGCGCTCGTGGACCGCGCCCTTGAACTGGCCGTGCCGCTTCCACTCGTCGAAGGCGACGTGCGCGAGCGTCGCGACCGCCGCGAAGCAGAGCAGGAGTCCGATGTAGAAGGGGAAGTAGCCCGACTGCGGGCCGTCGTCGCCCCAGCTCGCGCCGAGGCGGAAGCTGTCGACGACGACGAGCGCGCCGAGCGCGAGGATGATCAGCGCGACGGCGACGTCCATCGCCGGGGTCGAGACGCCGCGCTCGCTTCCTCCCTCGGGCGTGCCTTCCTCGCTCATCAACGCTCCTCCCCACGAGACACGGCGCGCAAGCGACACGCCGGAACGCCGGCGCCGCCGTCGCGCCGGTCCGTACACCCGGGGCGATGCCTCACGGCTTGGACAGGAAGCCGGCCTCGCGCATCAGCTCGACGTGCGTCTTCTCGGCGGCCTCGACCCACTTCGCGTACTCGGCGCCGGCCATGAACGTCGTGTTGAACGCGCCGTCTTCCATGAACTTCTTCCAGTCGGGCGTCTCGCGCACCTTCTTGAAGAGGTCGACGTAGAAGTCCACCTGCTCCTGCGTGACGCCGGCCGGCATGAAGATTCCGCGCAGCATCAGGTAGTCGACGGGAACGCCGGCTTCCTTGCAGCTCGGGATGTCGTTCCACGACATGCTGGCGGTCACCTTCGACTTGTAGGGCATGCGGTCGTTGTCGAAGACGCAGAGCGGCCGCAGCGCGCCCGCGCGCCATTGCGCGACCGCCTCGATCGGGTTGTTGACCGACGAATCGATGTGCTTGCCGACGAGCTGCACGGCGACGTCGCCGCCGCCCTTGAACGGCACGTACGTGAACTTGGCGCCGGTCGCCTTCTCGACCGCGACGGTGATGATCTGGTCTTCCTGCTTCGAGCCGGTGCCGCCCATCTTGAACTTGTTGGGGCCGCCGGCCTTCACCGCGTCGAGGTATTCCTTCGCCGTCTTGTACGGCGTGTCGGCGTTGACCCACAGCACGAACTGGTCGAGCGCGAGCATCGCGACGGGAGTGAGGTCCTTCCAGTTGAACGGCACGCCGGTCGCGAGCGGCGTCGTGAACAGGTTCGAGAGCGTGATGACGATCTTGTTGGGGTCGCCCTTCGCTTCCTTGATCGCGAGGAAGCCTTCGGCGCCGGCGCCGCCCGACTTGTTGACCACGATCATCGGCTGCTTCATCAGGTTGTTCTTCGTCACCACGCCCTGGATGAAGCGCGCCATCTGGTCGGCGCCGCCGCCGGTGCCTGCCGGGACGACGAACTCGACCGGCTTCGTCGGCTCCCAGGCTGCCGCCGTCAGCGGTAGGACGAGGGCAAGCGCCGCCGCCGCAGCGATCGCGGCGCGAGAGGCATGGGGAAGACGGGAGCCCCCTTCGGGGCGGCGATGCGACGGAAGAGATTCCGCGACCGCGGCAGCGAAATGCGCCATTTCATTCCTCCAGAAGGTTGGTGCGTGTCGCTGCGCCAGCCCTCTGCGTGGCCGGCGCGCACCCGATTGTTCCGGGCTGGTATATGGTACGCCAATTCCGGCATCGACAAGCGTCGCGTGGCGCGGCTCGGCGACGCGAAACCGCGCGCGGCCGCATTGTGCGCTGCGCAACGTTCGCGACCGGCCTGCGTGTCATCATCGACCTCAGGGAGATCCAGGATGGACCCGGTCATGGCGTCGCCCCCGGGCGCGCTGCGTGCGCGCACAGCTGGCGCGCGGATCGCGGCGATCGCCGACGCGGGCAGCGTCGCGGCGGTCGACGATCTGCTGACGGCACCGCGACCCTCGCCGCATCTCGGCCGCTGGTCGATCCGCGCGCAGGACGAGCGCTTCCTGGGCGGCAGCGCCGGCGCGAACCACGCGGACGCGATTCGTGCGGTCGTCCACGCCGCGCGCCGCGAGCGGCCGGCCGCGGTCTTGCTGCTCATGGCGTCGGGCGGCGTTCGGCTGCACGA
>DASQBO010000278.1:0-1687 GCA_035635175.1 Casimicrobiaceae bacterium
GCGTTCTGCTCGTGGTCGGCGTGCAGGATGAAGATCCGGTCGAGCGCCCGCACGAGCACGTTGTTGACGGCGTAGTCCTCGCAGGGGGTCGCGAACATCATCCGCATGAAGTTCGCCGCGTACGTCTGGTCGTTGCGGGGATACATGTACGGCTGGCCCACCGAGTACTTGTACGCCATCGCGACCAGCGTGGGCATCTTCGCGATCAGCCGGATCGCCGAGATGTCGCGCTGGTGCGCGTCGTGCAGGTTGATCGAGTCGGGGTAGAACGCGCTCATCGCGCCGACGAGCCCGGTCAGCACGGCCATCGGATGCGCATCGCGGCGGAACCCGCGCATGAAGAACTGCATCTGCTCGTTGACCATCGTGTGCTTGGTGACGCGGCCGACGAAATCCCGCTTCTGCGCGACGTTCGGCAGCTCGCCGTAGAGCAGCAGGTGGCAGACCTCCATGAAGTCGCACTTCACCGCGAGCTCCTCGATCGGGTAGCCGCGGTAGAGCAGCTCGCCCTTGTCCCCGTCGATGAACGTGATCGTCGAATTGCACGACGCGGTCGACAGGAAGCCCGGGTCGTAGGTGAACTTCCCCGTCTTGCCGTAGAGCGTCCGGATGTCGATCACGTCCGGGCCGATCGAACCGCCGAGGATGGGGAACGTGACGGCGGGGGCGCCGTCGGAGAAGGTCAGCGTTGCGGTGCGGTCGCTCATGTTCGTCGCTCCAAGCTCCAAGATCGGGGCTCGCCGGTGCCCCTCGCGAATAATCCGCACGCCCCCGGGCGGGCGCGCTCCTCCGTCCGCCGGCCTCTCACGTGCCGGTCGCCGGTACGGCTGCTCGCGGTCCTCGCGCCTCTCCTCATGCGGCGCGCAACGCCGCTACCAGCGGAGCGATCGTCGCGTCCGCGGGCTCGGCACGTCCCGAAAGCAGGTCCCACAACTCGCCGTCGCCGAGGTCGAGCAGCTGCGAGAGCTGCGCAGCCTCGCCTTGCGTCATCGCATCGCCGCGCGCCTCGAGGAAGCGCGCGAGGATCAGATCGTTTTCGAGCATGCCGCGACGGCAGCGCCAGCGCAGCCGCTCGAGTTCCGTCGCGTCCAGGTCAGTCATCCTCGGCACACGCGACAAACGCCCCTTACACGGTGCGTTTGACCATGACGTCCTTGATCTTGCCGATGGCCTTCGTCGGGTTCAGCCCTTTCGGGCAGGCGTCGACGCAGTTCATGATCGTGTGGCAGCGGAACAGCCGGTACGGATCCTCGAGGTCGTCGAGCCGCTCGTTCGTCGCCTCGTCGCGGGAATCGGCGATGAAGCGGTAGGCCTGGAGCAGGCCGGCCGGGCCGACGAACTTGTCCGGGTTCCACCAGAAGGACGGGCACGAGGTCGAGCAGCAGGCGCAGAGGATGCACTCGTAGAGGCCGTCGAGCTCCTCGCGGTCCTCGGGCGACTGGAGGCGCTCCTTCTCGGGCGGGGGCGTGTCGTTGACGAGGTACGGCTTGATCGAGTGGTACTGCTTGAAGAACTGGCTCATGTCCACGATCAGGTCGCGGATCACGGGCAATCCGGGTAGCGGGCGGAGCTCGACCGGCTCCTTGAGATCGCGCAGGTTCGTGATGCACGCGAGCCCGTTCTTGCCGTTGATGTTCATCGCATCCGAGCCGCAGACGCCCTCGCGGCAGCTGCGCCGGAACGACAG
>DASQBO010000279.1:0-7251 GCA_035635175.1 Casimicrobiaceae bacterium
CGCGGGCGAGCCGCCGCCGACGCTGCTCGACTACCTGCCGCCGAAGTCGCTGATGTTCATCGACGAGTCGCACGTGACGATCCCGCAGACCGGCGGCATGTACAAGGGTGACCGCGCCCGCAAGGAGAATCTCGTCAACTACGGCTTCCGGCTGCCTTCGGCGCTCGACAACCGCCCGCTGCGCTTCGACGAGTTCGAGCGGCTCCTGCCGCAGACGATCTTCGTCTCCGCGACGCCAGCCGACTACGAGCAGAAGCACGCGGGACAGGTGGTCGAGCAGGTGGTGCGGCCGACGGGCCTCGTCGACCCGGTGCTCGAGGTGCGCCCGGCCCGGCACCAGGTCGACGACCTGCTCGGCGAGGTGCGGGTCACTGTGGCGCAGGGGCACCGGGTGCTGGCGACCACCCTGACCAAGCGCATGGCCGAGGATCTCACCGACTACCTCGCCGAGCACGGCATCAAGGTGCGCTACCTGCACTCGGACATCGACACCGTCGAGCGGGTCGAGATCATCCGCGACCTGCGCCTGGGCGAGTTCGACGTGCTCGTCGGCATCAACCTGCTGCGCGAAGGGCTCGACATTCCCGAGGTGTCGCTCGTCGCGGTCCTCGACGCGGACAAGGAGGGTTTCCTCCGCGCCGAGCGGTCGCTGATCCAGACGATCGGGCGCGCGGCGCGCCACATCAACGGGATGGCGATCCTCTACGCGGACACGATGACCGACTCGATGAAGGCGGCGATCGGCGAGACGGAGCGCCGCCGTGCGAAACAGGTCGCGTGGAACGCGAAGATGGGTATCACGCCGCAGGGCGTCCGGAAGCGGATCAAGGATTTGATCGAGGGCGTGTACGACGCCGACGAGGGTACGAAGCAGCTGCGGGTCGCGCAGACCAAGGCGAAGTACGAGTCGATGCCCGAGAAGGACCTCGAGCGCGAGCTGAAGCGCCTCGAGAAGGAGATGATCGAGGCCGCGAAGAACCTCGAGTTCGAGAAGGCGGCGCAGCTCCGCGACAAGCTCTTCCAGCTCAAGGAAGCGATGTTCGGCGTACAGCTGCCGGTCGAGACGTAGCCGGCTGCGCCCTGAGCACCTTCTGCAGCGCGGCCGTGACCCGCTGCCGCACGCTAGCGCCCCGAGACTGCGCGACTCAGCGTACGGCGGCCTTCTTCTGCGCGAGGTCGATGTCGACGTACTTCCAGGAAGTGCCGAACTGCGACGGCCAGTAGCCCTGGAGCCACGGGTAGTACAGGACGTTGCCGACGCCGTAGGTGTGCAGCATCATCGGCATCCACACCTGCGAGATCTCCGACATCTTGCGTGCGAGCGCCGTGCGCTCCGGGCCTGCCGGAGTCCGCAGGAACTGCTCGTAGGCCGCGTCGTACTCGGCGCGCTTGAACCCGGAGGGGTTCGTGTCGCGCGTCTCCTTGCCGTAGAGGGTCTGCAGGATCTGGTAGCCCGACGGCTCGAGCGAGCGATAGCCGAGGTTGAACATCGGCAGCTTCCCGGCGCGGCTCAGATTCAGGAGCTCCGCGAACGTCTGCTGGTTCACCTGCATGCGGATGCCGATCGCATCCATGTTCTTGCGCCACAGCGTGTCGGCTTCGCGGTACCACGACTCGGGCAACGTGCCCCGCACGACGGTCAGCGGCCTGCCGTCCGGCGTTTCGCGGTAGCCGTCGCCGTCGACGTCCTTGAAGCCGAAGCGGTCGAGCAGGGCGCGCGCGCCCGCGGGATCGTAGAGCGACTTGGGCGGCAGGCTCGCGTCGTGGCCGTTGACGCCCGGCGGCAAGAGCTGGTTCGCGGGCAGCGCGTTGCCTGCGAACAGCACGCGGATCAGCTCGTCGACGTTGAAGCCCATCGCGATCGCGCGCCGCAGCGCGACCTGGGCATTCGAGTATCCGCCCACGGTCGGGTCGTCCATGTTGAAGTAGGTGAAGGTGAGCGACGGCGCGCCGAAGCGGAGATGGACGACCTTCTTCGCCGCGAGCTCGGGGCGGAGCTTGCCGTCGACGAACACGCGCGTGATGTCGTTCCCGCCGAGCGCGAGGAGATCGAGGTTGCCCTGCATGAACTCGAGGATCTGCGGCTGCGATTCCTCGATGATGCTGATCTCGATGCGGCCGACCTGCGGCAGCGTCTTGCCGCGCATGCTCGCGACGAGGTCACGGTGCTGGGAATCGCTGCTGTCCGGGAAACGGATCGCCCGATATTCGGGATTCGCCTCGAGCACGACGCGCGTGGCCTTCTTCCACTCCTTGAGACGGTAGGGACCGGTGCCGACGGGCCGGCTCATGACGTCGTTGCCGGCGGCCTCGATCGCCTCGCGCGCCACCGCCATCGCCGGCAGCTGGGCGAGGCGCTCGAGCACTGTGTAATCCGGATGCGCGAGCTTGATCCGCAGCGTGTAGCGGTCGACGGCGCGGAGGCCCTCGATCGGGGCGTCATAGTCGAACTTGGCGCCGGGCTTGCGCGCCGCATCGACCACCGGCCGCGCGCCGACGATGAGGTCGGTCAGCGCCGCATCGCCGCCGGGCCGCAGGTTGGGATCGAGGCTGCGTGCGATCGAGTAGACGTAGTCCTGCGCGGTCAGCTCGCGCTTCCTGCCCTTGAACACGGGATCGTCGGCGAAGAGGATGCCTTTCTGGACCTTGATCGTCCAGGTCGTGCCGCCGTCCGCAATCACGGGCATCGCCTCGGCCGTGCAGGGGATCACCTTCGCCGGCGTCGCGAGATAGTCGAACTGATAGAGCGCCTCGAAGATCTGGATCGCGACGCGCGTTGACAGCAGGTCGGTGCCTTGTTGCGGGTCGAGGCTCGTGATGTCGTTCGACGCGATGCGCAGGACCTTGTTCGGGTCGGCAGCGGCGCGCGCGGCGAGCGGTGCGAGCACGCCGACGAGCGCAAGCGCCAGGACGAACGGTTTCACGAACGAATGCGATCGCGCCATCGCGCCTCCAGCAGATCCCGGAACGGAACATCGCGACGGTGGCGGGCCGCGCGGCGGGCTATTATTGCCGGGTGCCGCACGATCCGCAAAGCTCGGTGCTGTTCGTCTGCATGGGCAATATCTGCCGATCACCGACTGCAGAGGGCGTCTTCCGCGCGGCGGTCGCGCAGATCGGCTTGGAGCGGGCGTTTTACGCCGACTCGGCCGGCATCGGCGACTGGCACGTCGGGCAGCCGCCTGATCGTCGCGCCGTGCTGGCGGCGCAGAGGCGCGGCTACGACCTCAGCAAGCTGCGCGCGCGCCAGGTCAGGACCGGCGATTTCGAGCGCTTCGGATGGATTCTCGCGATGGATCTCGCAAATCTCCGCGCGCTCGAGGCGATGCGTCCGCCGACCTACGCCGGTCATCTGGGACTGCTGCTCGATTTCGCGCCGCAGGCGGGCCTGCGCGAAGTCCCCGACCCGTATTACGGCGGCAGGGAGGGTTTCGAGCGCGTGCTCGACCTGATCGAGATGGCGAGTGCTGAACTGCTGCTGCGACTTCGCGCAGCCTCGCCACCGCGCGCGTAGGCACGGGCGACCTGCCAGGATCGCTCGGCTCCGCTCAGGAAACGTCAGCCGGCAGGAGGCGGCGCGTCCTTGTGCGTCGTCTCGACCATCTGCAACGGCTCGTCGGCGATCGTGACCTTCGGCGGGCGCACGCGGCGGGGGCCGGCGGGCGCCTCGGGCTCGGCCAGCGGCGCCGGCTTGAACTTCGTCTCGATGAGCTCGAGGCCCGATTCCGGCGGCAGCGTCAGCGCCACGGGCGGCACCTCGGGAATCGGTCGCACCGGAGGCGCGGGCCGCGGCTCGACGCGCGTCGGGACGGGTTCGGCCGGGGGACGTGCCGGCTCGGCCCGGATCTGCGGCGGGGTGTCGCTCGAAGGCGCAGGCGCTTCGTGAGGCACGGGCGCAGATGTCTCGCGGGGCGCCTGCGCGAATGCATCGTGGGGCATTGCCGCCGCCGCTTCGTGCGACGCCGGGCGCTGGGCTTCGTGCGGAGCCGGTGCCGTCAGCGCGTCCATGGGCGCCGTGCTCTCGGCGGGGATGCGGTCGTGACGTTCGCCGCCCTTGCCGCGCCGGCGGCGATCGCGGCGACCGCGACCCTCGCGCGGCGCGTTCGGTCCGCCGTCCCCTTCGCGCGCCACGCCCGGACCGACGGCTTCGATCGCCGGCAGCGCGGCGTCGCCCGCCGCGGGCGCATGCGGACGCGGCTCGCGCGGCGGGCGCGGTTCGCGTGGCGGTCGCGGCTCACGCGGCTGCTGCGATTGTTGCGGCGGGCCGCCGCGCGGCTCTCGCTGCGGCTGTCCCTCGCGCGCGCCGTGTCCCTGGTCGCGGCCCCCCTCGCGGCGCTGGCCGCCACCCTGCGCAGGAGCGCCGCGCTGGCCCGCCTCGCGGGCCGCGCCTTGCGGCTCGCGCTGGGGCCCCTGCGGACGCTCGCCGCGCGCGCGCCCGTCGCGGCCTTCGCCGCGGCGGCCGTCGCGCTCGCGTCCCTCGCGCCGGTCTTGGCCGCGATGCCGATCGCGCTCGCCGCGACCTTCGCGCTCGCGGCGGGGCTCACGCACTTCGCGCATCTCGTGCGTGCGCTCGGCGCGCACCGGGGGCGCGGGGATCGCCGGCTTCGGCTGGAACCACGCGAGCATGCGTGCGAGCCATCCCTCGCCCTCAGGCTTTGCCGCCGGTGTTGCGGCAGGGGCGGGGGCCGCGGCAGGCGTCTCCGGCACGACGGGCGCCGGCTGCGCCGGCGTGATGCCCTTGACCATCGCCTCCTGCTTGGGCTCCTTCGCTTCTTCCTTGAGCTGCTGCGCGACGTCGGGCTCCTCGGGCTTCTCCGCCAGGTCGAACGACGGCGGCAGCGGCTCGCTCTGGTTCAGGTCGTCGTGGCGCAGCCGCTGGATCGTGTAGTTCGGCGTCTCGAGGTGGCGGTTGGGCACGACCAGGATGTTCACGCGGAAGCGCGTCTCGATCGTCAGCACCTCGGTGCGCTTTTCGTTCAGCAGGAAGGTCGCGACGTCGACCGGCACCTGCGCGATCACCTGCGCGCTGTTCTCCTTCATCGCCTCCTCCTGCAGGATGCGCAGGATGTGGAGCGCGGAGGACTCCGTGCCGCGGATGTGGCCGATGCCATGGCAGCGCGGGCAGGCGATGTGCATCGTCTCGGCGAGCGCCGGGCGCAGCCGCTGCCGCGACAGCTCGAGCAGCCCGAAGCGCGAGATCTTGCCGAGCTGCACGCGCGCGCGGTCGTAGCGCAGCGCGTCCTTCATCCGCACCTCGACCTCGCGCTGGTTCTTCGTGCTCTCCATGTCGATGAAGTCGATGACGATGAGGCCGCCCAGGTCGCGCAGCCGGAGCTGCCGGGCGATCTCGTCCGCGGCTTCGAGGTTCGTGTTGAACGCCGTGGTCTCGATGTCGCCGGCCTTCGTCGCCCGCGCCGAGTTGACGTCGATCGAGACGAGCGCTTCGGTGTGGTCGATCACGATCGCGCCGCCCGACGGGAGCGCCACCTGCCGCGCGTAGGCGGTCTCGATCTGGTGTTCGATCTGGAAGCGCGAGAACAGCGGCACGTCGTCCTTGTAGAGCTTCACGCGGTTGACGTTCGCCGGCATCACGTGCGCCATGAACTGCTGCGCCTGCTCGTAGATCGCCTCGGTGTCGATCAGGAGCTCGCCGATGTCGGGATGGAAGTAGTCGCGGATCGCGCGGATGACGAGGCTCGACTCCTGGTAGATCAGGTACGCGCCGGACTGCATCTTCGCCGCGTCCTCGACCGCGTGCCACAGCTGCATCAGGTAATTGAGGTCCCACTGCAGCTCTTCGGTGGTCCGGCCGATGCCTGCGGTGCGGGCGATGACGCTCATGCCCGCGGGCACGTCGAGGCCGGCGATCGCGTCGCGCAGGTCGTTGCGTTCCTCGCCCTCGACGCGGCGCGACACGCCGCCGCCGCGCGGGTTGTTCGGCATCAGCACGAGGTAGCGGCCGGCGAGCGAGATGTAGGTCGTGAGCGCCGCACCCTTGTTCCCGCGCTCGTCCTTGTCGACCTGGACGATCAGCTCCATTCCTTCGCGGAGCTGGTCCTGGATGCGGCCGCGACCGCCGCCGCCTTCCGACTCCCCGTCCTCGCCGTTGCCGCCGCGGCCGCCCTTCAGGTACTGCCGCGAGATCTCCTTGAACGGCAGGAAGCCGTGACGCTCGGCGCCGTAATCGACGAAGCAGGCCTCGAGGCTGGGCTCGACGCGGGTGATGACGGCCTTGTAGATGTTGCTCTTGCGTTGCTCCTTGCTCGCGGACTCGATGTC
Organism: Casimicrobiaceae bacterium; assembly: GCA_035635175.1. Lineage (GTDB taxonomy): Bacteria > Pseudomonadota > Gammaproteobacteria > Burkholderiales > Casimicrobiaceae > CAIWHR01. Next base: position 6,280 of record DASQBO010000279.1, read on the forward strand.
GAGGTCGATCAGCCGCTGGCCGTCGACGATTGCCACGCGGAGTTCCTCCGCCTGCGTGGCGTTGAACAGCATGCGCTTCATGTGTTTGTCCCGGCGCGGATCCGGCCGGGCCTGCGGAGGCGGAAGCGGGGGCCGCGCGGGGCGCGCGGCGATGACGCTATCGCGCGGCGGACGCGAGCGCGGGCCACCGCGCCGGCAGCCGGGGCTGCGGGCTTACGCGAGAGGAGGGGAAGCGCTGGGCGTTCCGCATGGCATCGGTCTCGATTGTGTCGAGGCTTCGCGTTCTCGTCGTGTCGGGTGTGTTCGCTGTCGCGTTCAAGCGTTCGTCGCCGGTCGGGGGCCGCGCGAAGCGCGGAGGCCGGGCCGGTAACGGAATTCGTCGCTAAGTGCGCCGCGCAATGCGCCGCTTCGAACCGGCCGCAAGCCGGGTGCGGAGACTGCGCTCTTCATTTACCATCGCTGCTCTCACGGGGCGCAACGCCCGTGCGGTGAGCGGAATAACCGGCGGCCGAATTACGCGACATGCAACGGCCGACTTTGCCCCGCGAACAGCGGAGCCAACGCCCGTACCGGAGCGGCCGGAAGTCGTCGTCGACGACTCCCGCCGCGTCGTGACCGCGTCCATCGCTGGGGCGGGGTCCGAGCGTGCTGCAGGCGATATTGTAAGGAAATGAAAGATTTAAGCAAGGGTACGAGTGAGCGAGCCGCCCGAAGGGGAGGCGCGAGGACACCTGTGCGAGCAGGGCGAAGCCAAGGAGCGAAGCTCGCGTCTGCGAGCGCAGGTGACGGCCGACTCCGCGATCCGACGCATTCCAGCGACAAACGCGGAGGCCGCGCGTCGGCGAGCGACCGAGAGCGCCCGACGCCTGGGCATATCGATGAGCGGATGACCGTGCGGAAGGATGCCGTGAATCGGCTGGCCGTGGGCGAGGACGGGGACGGCCAGCGGATCGACAATTTCCTGCAGAAGGC
>DASQBO010000280.1:0-4855 GCA_035635175.1 Casimicrobiaceae bacterium
GCGGCTGACGAGCGGCGTCCTCGTCTCGATCACGCAGCCCGTCAACCCCGGCCTGCGACCGGGACAGAAGGTGACCATCGAAGGCAGCGGGTCGAGCGCGCGCGTCATCCCGCAGGGGTAGCGGCGCGAGCGGCTCGCCGGTTCGGCCTCCGGACGGCCCGCGCACATCGTCAGACCGAGCGGTCGGCCTCCGAACGCGCTCCCGATGGCTCGCATCCCCGAGCAAGCTCGGGGCCCCTGCTCGCCGTTCGCGCGTTCCCCCCCGCGCGAAGCGCCCCGGGGGAGCGAGCAATCGCGAGTAGCGACGCGAGCCCAGGAGCAGCGACCCCGCGCGTTTTGTGCGCGGGGATGCGACTCAGGCGAGCCGGCGCAGCGAGGCCGACGACGCGGCCTCATCATTGCACGGCGGTGCGGAGGCCGAGGCCGCAGGCGGCCGACAGCTCGGCGCAACGATCCGTCGAGGCAGTGCGGAGGCCGCGGCGCGAGCCGCGTCAGCCGGCGGCGCGCGCGATTCCCTGCGCGCGTAGCGCGTCGAGCGATGCGTTCATCGTCAGCGCCTGGGGGTCGAGCACGAGATGCAGGAGCGCCGGCCGGCCGGCCGCGACGGCGCGCTCGAACGCGGGAGCGAATTCGTCGGTGCGCGCGACCGTCTCGCCGGAGGCCCCGAACGCGCGCGCAAGCGCCGCGAAGTCGGGATTCGTGAGCGCGGTCCCAATCACGCGACTGGGATAGGTGCGTTCCTGGTGCATCCGGATGGTCCCGTACATCCCGTTGTCGACGACGACGAAGATCACGCCCAGCCCGTATTGCACGGCGGTCGCGAGCTCCTGGCCGTTCATCAGGAAGCAGCCGTCGCCATTCCACGAGACCACCAGCCGATCGGGATGCACCGCCTTGGCCGCGACCGCCGCCGGCACGCCGTAGCCCATCGAGCCCACGTACGGCGCAAGCTGCGTGCGGAAGCCGCGGTACCGGTAGAGGCGGTGCAGCCACGTCGAGTAGTTGCCCGCGCCGTTCGCGACGATCGCATCGTCGGGCAGGCGCGCGTCGAGCCACTGCGCGATGTGCCAGAGATCGAGCGTGCCCGGAACCGGGCGCGGCGCCTGCCACGCGACGCAGTCCGCGTGCGCGGCAGCCGCGTGCGCCGCGGCGTCGTCCGTCGCCGCGGGGGTGTGCGCGGCGAGCGCCTCCAGGAAGGCACCCGGCGTCGCCGCGATCGCGAGCGCGGGCTGATAGACGCGGCCGAGCTCGTCGGCTCCCGGGTGGACGTGGATCAGGGCTTGCGCAGGCGTCGGTGCGGCGAGCAGCGTGTAGCCCGACGTCGTCATCTCGCCCAGACGCTCGCCGATCGCGAGCAGCACGTCAGCTTCGCGAATGCGGGCGGCAAGCTTCGGATTGATCCCGATGCCGACGTCGCCGGCGTACAGCCGATGGCGATTGTCGAAGAGATCCTGGTTGCGGAACGCGCAGGCCACCGGCAGCTCGAGCGCTTCGGTCACCTCCCGCAGCGCGCGGCAGGCGGCCGCGTCCCAGCGGCTCCCGCCGACGATCACGAGCGGCCGCTTCGCCACGCCGATCCGGCGCGCCGCCGCCGCGACGAGCTCCGGATCGGGCGCCGCCGCCACGGGGTCGACACGCGCGACGTCGTCGACCTCCGCGCGCGCCGACAGCATGTCTTCGGGGAGCGCGAGCACCACCGGTCCGGGGCGCCCCGACATCGCGGTCCGCCACGCGTGCGCGACGTATTCGGGAATGCGATCGGCCCGGTCGATCTGCGCCGCCCACTTCGCGACGCCGCCGAACATCCTGCGATAGTCGATCTCCTGGAACGCCTCACGATCGACGAAGTCGGCGCCGACCTGGCCCACGAGCAGCACCATCGGCGTCGAGTCCTGCGCCGCGGCATGCACGCCGATCGCCGCGTTGGTCGCGCCCGGGCCGCGCGTCACGAGCGCGACGCCGGGGCGACCCGTCAGCTTGCCGTACGCCTCCGCCATGTACGCCGCGCCGCCCTCCTGCCGGCACACGACGAGCGCGAGACGGTCGCGCGCGTCGTAGAGTGCGTCGAGCACCGGCAGGTAGCTCTCGCCGGGAACGGCGAACGCGTGCGTCACGCCCTGGGCGACGAGGTTCGCGACGAGGATCTCGCCGCCGGTGCGGGAAGAGGGCATGGCGCGGGTCGGAGCGCGAGAGCGAGGCGCGAAACGTATTCTATATAATCCGCTGCGCCCGCACTCCGACAGCGCGCTCCCGATGCCGACGCCCGACCTGATCTTCGACGCCGAGATGTTCGTCGCGGCAGGGCTCGCGCTCGCGCTGATCACGCTGTGGCTCCGCCGCGACCTGCGCGGCAACATGATCAACATGTCGATCACGATGGGCGTCGGGCTCGTGGGCCTGCTCGTCCTCGCGCGCTACGGCGGCGCGCTGACCGACGCGACTATCGCCGTCGTCGTCCGCGAGGCGCTGCTCCTGCTCGTCGCGATCGGCTTCACGCGCGTCGCGCTCATGTGCCTGTTCCAGGGCGTGCTCGCCAGGCTCGCGATCCCGCGGATCCTGGCCGACGTGCTGATCGCCGTCGTGCTGGTCGTGTTCGCGCTCGTCCGGATGAAAGTGATCGGCGTGAATCTCGCCGGCATCATCACGACCTCGGCGGTGATCACCGGCGTCATCGCATTCTCGCTGCAGGAGACGCTCGGCAACCTGTGGGGCGGCATCGCGCTGCAGCTCGACAACACGTGCCGCATCGGCGACTGGATCCGGATGGAAGGCGTCTCGGGGCAGGTCGTCGGCATCCGCTGGCGCTACACCGCGATCGCGACCAACAGCGGCGAGACCGTCATCATCCCCAACGGCCAGCTGATCAAGAACAGGGTCACGGTCCTCGGCCGCCGCGGCGACGAGCGGATCCCGTCGCGACGCAGCGTGGAGTTCAACGTCTCCTACGACGTGCCGCCCTCGCGCGTGCTGGCCACGGTGGCCGACGGGCTCGCGCGCGCGGAGATTCGCAACGTCGCGCCGCGCCCCCGGCTGGTCGTCATCTGCACGGGCTTCGGTGACAACGGCGTGCAGTACGCGGTGCGCTACTGGCTCACCGACCTCGCGCACGACCTGTGGACCGATTCGCAGGTACGGCTTCACGTGGCCGCGACGCTCGCCCGGCACAACATGGAGATCCCGTATCCGCATCGGGTGGTGGTCGCGCGCAAGCGTCCGGGCGCGGCGGAGCTCCGCGAGCGCGAGCGCGACGCGCGCTGCGCGGTGCTGGCGCAGATCGACCTGTTCGCGGCGCTCACGGACGGGGAACGCCGCGCGCTCGCCTCCGAGCTCGCCGACTGCCCGTACGTCGCCGACGACGTCATCGCGCGGCAGGGCGAGGCCGCCGATTCCCTCTACATCCTCGCGCATGGCCGCGTCGAGGTCTACGACGACAGCACGGGAGGCACCGGCACCCGCGACCACCTGGCGACGCTCGAGGCGCCGTCGTACTTCGGCGAGATGGGGCTGCTGACCGGCCAGCCGCGGCGGGCGACGGTGATCGCGCAGAACGAGGTGCTTTGCTACCGGCTCGACAAGTCGGGATTCGACGCGGTCGTCCGCGCGCGGGCGGAGCTGCTCGAGCCGGTCTCTCAGGTCGTCGTCGCGCGGCAGTCCGCGAACGATGCGAGGTTGCAGGCGCTCTCGGACGAGGTGCGCGGGCGCCAGGACTCCTACAGCGCGGCCGAGCTCGTGCGGCGGATCCGGAAGTTCTTCTCGATCGACTGAAGCCGCCCGATCAGCGGCCCGCGACGAGCTCCTCGCGCTTCAGCAGGAACACGCTGTCGGACGACCCGGCCGTCTCGAGCCAGACGAACGGCAGCCGCGGGAAGGCGAGCTCGGCCGCGGCGCGGTTGTGGCCAATCTCGACGACGAGCGTGCCGCCCGGGTTCAGGAACCGCGGCGCCTCGCGGACGATCGTGCGCACCGCGTCGAGGCCGTCCTCGCCGCCGGCGAGGGCGATCGTCGGCTCGTGCCGATACTCGGGCGGCAACTCCTCCATCGCGACGGCCGTGACGTAGGGCGGGTTGCTGATGATGAGGTCGTAGGTCTTCTCGGAGAGATTCGAGAACAGGTCCGACCGTATCAGGTTGATGCGGTCGGCGAGGCCGTAGTCCGCGACGTTGTGCTGCGCGACCGTCAGCGCGTCGACCGAAATGTCGACGGCGTCGACGTCGGCCGCCGGGTAGGCGTGTGCGAGCAGGATCGCGAGGCAACCCGACCCCGTGCAGAGGTCGAGCGCGGTGGCCACCTTCTCCGGCGGTCCCACGTAAGGCGTGAGGCCGTCCGGGAGCAGCTCCGCGATGAACGACCGCGGGATCAGCACACGCTCGTCCACGTAGAAGCGGAATTCGCCGAGCCACGCCTCGCGCGTGAGATACGCGGCGGGCACCCGCTGGTCCACGCGGCGCACGAGCAGCTGCTCGACGTGCGCGCGCTCGGCCTGCGTGAGCCGCGCGTCGAGGAACGGCTCGAGCCGGTCGAGCGGCAGCGACAGGGCGTGGAGGAGCAGGTAGGCGGCCTCGTCGTACGCGTTGTCGGTGCCGTGACCGAACGCAAGCCGGGCCTCGCCGAACCGCGTGACGGCGAAGCGCAGCCAGTCGCGGAGCGTCACGAGATCGTGCGTCGCCGTGGTCATGTCAGTGGCGCCGGGCCGCCCCAAGCCACTGACAGCCCCCCATTGGGGGGAGCGAGCGAAGCGAGTTCGGGGGGCGTTTCATTCTAGCGGCGCGGCACCAGCAGCCGCTCGAGGATCCGCCGGTAGATGCGCGACAGGACGGGCAGGTCGGCGATCCGCACGCGCTCGTTCAGCTGATGG
>DASQBO010000281.1:0-4246 GCA_035635175.1 Casimicrobiaceae bacterium
ACCAAGTCGCGCCTCGCGCAGGCGATCAAGGCGCTCGCGTAGTCGCCCGCCCCTTCTCGAATCGCTCCAAAAAAGGCGCCCGCGGGCGCCTTTTTTCGTTTTGGGGCCGGGCGCTCGCTTCCGCGCCGGTCGGCACGGCGCTTGCTTTATGTCCGGAATCCCTTGGCCACGCTGCGTTGCCCACCGCTTTCGAGACGATCCATGCCCCCGGGGTCCGCTTTGCGGCAGCCTGCGCCGCGCGTGAGCGCCGCGGTGGCGAGCGCGCACCGGCATTGGCTCGTCGCCCTGATGCTGGCGGTCGTCGTCGCGCTTCCTCCGCCCGGTGCGCGCGCGGCCACGGAAAGCGAGGCGGCACGACGCGCAGTCGAGATCGAGGCGTACCTGCCGGGGCACCCGAGGCGTGCGCTCGCCGAGATCGCGACGCTGCTGCCGGCTGCCGACGCGGCGCCGGCAGACCGGCGGCATCTCCTTGCGCTCCAGGGTCACGCCCTCGTGCTCGCGGGCCAGATCGCGCAGGCGCACGCGTTCGCGGATCGTCTCGAGGACGAAGCGCGGGCAGGAGGCGATCCGCTCGGCCGCGCGACGGCCCTCCTCGTGCGGAGCGCGGCTCAGGGATGGAACGGCGACGCCGGGATGGCCAACGCGCTCGCGGCGCAGGCGCGGACGCTCTTGCAGGGAACGGACGAGCCCCTCCTCGCGCACTGGGCGCTGATGGCGGTAGGCACGACGGCGCGCGCGCGCGGCCGCCGCGACGAGGCGATGGCGGCGCTCCACGAGGCACTCGGTCGCGCCGAGCTCTTCGACAACGCGTACCGGCGCTCCGCTGCGCTCTACCAGCTCTCGATCCTGCACCTCGACCTGAAGCAGGCCACCCGCGCCCTCGACGCGAGCCTCGACGCATGGAAGGCCGCGGAGATCTCGGGCAGCGCGTACGCGATGGTCAACGCGCGGATGGCCGAATCGTACGCGTGCGAGCTGCTCGAGCGTCCCGAGCGGGAGCTCGCGGCGATGGAGGAGGCGCTCGCGATCGCGCGGAAGTCGCAGTCGAAGATCGCGGAATCGCGCGCGCTCGTGAACCTGTCCGACATCATGCTGCGGCGGCACCGCTACCGGGAAGCGCTCGACCTCGCGCGACGCTCGCTCGACCTGGCCGACCAGCTCAGCGACGCGACGCTCGTCTCGACCTCCAGGGCGAACATGGGGTTCGCCCTCTTCGGGCTTTCGCGCGTCACGGAGGGCAAGCGGCTCACCGACGAGGCGCTCGCCGGCTACGAGCGGACCGGCGCCACCGCGGAGATCGCGGGACTCCTGGGCGAATACGGCCAGTACCTCGAGCGCGCCGGGGACCACAAGGGCGCGCTCGCCCTCTTCCACCGGGAGCGCAAGCTCAACGACGAGATCGCGCAGGCGGCGCACGAGCGCGTCGTGCTCGAGCTCCAGGAAAAGTACGAGTCGAACCAGCGGCAGCGCGAGATCGAGCTCCTGAACCGCGACAACGACCTGAAGTCGGCCGAACTGCGCACGTGGTGGCTGCTGGCCTTCGCGTTCGGCGCGTCGTTCCTCGTCGTCGTCGCCCTCTACCGGAAGCTCCGCGCCACCAACCGGCTCCTGGGCGAGAAGAACCGCGAGCTCTCGTTCCAGAGCAGCCGCGACCCGCTGACCGCGCTCTACAACCGCCGCTTCTTCCAGAACTACATCGGCGACGCCGAGGTGCGCGGCGAGCGCCGCCGCGCCGACGGCAAGACCATCGAGGCGCTGCTCCTGATCGACCTCGACCACTTCAAGGAAGTCAACGACCGCTACGGGCACGCGGCGGGCGACGCGGTGCTCGTCGACGTCGCGGAGCGGCTGCGCGAGACGCTGCGCGAGACCGACATGATCGTCCGCTGGGGCGGCGAGGAGTTCCTGGTCTTCGTCGCGGCGACGCAGGCCGGCCGGCTCGCCGAGATCGCGACGCGGATCATGGAGGCCATCGCCGCCGAGCCGTTCGTCCACCAGGGCAAGCGGATCCCGATCACCGCGTCGGTCGGCTTCGTCCCGATGCCGCTGCCCCCCCGCGGGGACCCGCTGCCGTGGGAGCGCGCGATCGCGCTCGCCGACATGGCGCTCTACCTCGCGAAGGTGCACGGCCGCAATCGCGGCTACGGCATCCGGGAGCTCGCCGACGCGGACGACGCGACGCTCGCCACGGTCGAGCTCGACCTCGAGGGTGCGTGGCGCGACGGCCGCGTAGACCTCCACGTGCTCGGCGACGGGCAGCCCGCACGTCCGGCGGCGACGAAGCCCGTCGTCGTCGGCCTGCGGCACTGACGCCGCGCCGTCAGCCCGGCCGCCCGTCGGCCCGCGGGCGCCAGTACACCGGCGCGTATTTCGCGCTCCACGCGACGAAACACACCGACCAGGCGAGCGCCGCCGCGACATACGCGGCACGGCCGGGCAGCGCCTCCGCCGCGACGCGCGCGAGCGCCGCGAGCTGCAGGAGCTGGAAGAGCCGCCACGTGACGGCGTCGGCGGCGAGCGTGCGTCCCGAGTGACCGCACGTGACGCGCGTCACCATCGCGAGCAGCAGCGAGGCCGCGAAGCCGATCGTCAGCGCGTGGAGCGGCGCGAGACCGAGTCCGGTGCCGCCCGCGAGCTGCGCGAGCGAGCTCGCGCCGGCGAGCAGGAAGCCGAGCCCGTACCAGACGAAACCCAGGTGGAGCATCGCGAGCAGGCGATTGCGCAGGCTCTGTGCGAGTCCCCACCGGAAGGCGAGCCACAGCGCCACCGCGGCGACCGGCAGGTCGACGAGCCACGTCCAGCCGTCGAGCCCTGCCGCCGCGAGGCCCGCGTGCACGACCGGCGCGCCTGCCAGCACGCCCAGGAGCCACCACGGCCGGAACGCGGTGACGAAGGGCGCCGCCCCCGACGTGAAGAACGGGATCATCCGGTGGCACACCGTCACGAACACGGGGACGAGAAAGCACCCGACGGCGGTTCCGCGGATCCACCCGTGCGCGCGCGCACCGAGGAACGCGAACGCGAGCGGCGAGCATGCGCCGACCGCGAGCGCGGCGAGCACGATCGCCGCATGCACCTTGTCCGGCACCGGGCTCGCGCGCATCAGCCGGAAGAACGAGCCGAGCAGGAGCAGCCATCCGACTGCGTAGATCCCAGCGGCGACGCGGAGCGCGACCGGCGCCGCGCCCGCCGCCTGCAGCGGCACGAGGAGCAGCGCGCCGCTCGCCGCGATCAGCCCGCCCGGCAGCCACGCAACGGACGGCAGCGGCGGCATCCCGAGCCAGCGGGGACCGGCGGTGAACAGGAAACCGAACATGAAGAACGGCGCGAACCCGCACGTCATGACGAACGCGTGCAGCACGGTGTCGGGCACGGGGGACGCCGGGGGAGGCAACGCGGGCCACGCGCGCGCGAGAATCACCCACGTCCACCAGAGCGACGCGAGCGAGAGCAGCGCGACTCCCGCGAGGAAGAAGAAGCGGTGCGGGACGCGGAAGACGAGCCGCGCCGGGCGCGCGGCGCGCGACTCCGCCGCGACGGCCGGGGCCGCCATTCAGGCGGCGGCCTGCGCCGGGTCGCGTCCGGTGAGCAGATAGCCGATGAGGTCGCGGACGGGCCGGATCTCGCTGCCGAAGGGCAGGCTCGCGCCGCCGCGGAAGAAGAGGCCTTTCGCGACGTCGCCGCGCAGCGCGGCGGCGAGCTGCGTGTCGATGCAGAACTGGCCGATCTTCGCGATCCCGTCGCGGAGCCCGCACTGGATCAGGCAGTCCCACTTGAGCGCGCAGCGCGTCTTCTTGCGCGCCGCGTCCGCGAGCTTCGGGAGGTATCGCAGGTAGGTCTCGAGCCACGGCGTGCGCACCGCGCGCGCAGGCAGGCCCGCGACGCTCATGAACTCGACGATGTCCTCGGGCTTCGCGCCAGCCAGGATGCGCTTGAACGCGATGTCCGCATCGCCTTCCTCGGTGACCGCGAACGCCGTGCCGAGCTGCACGGCGGCGGCGCCGAGCGCGAGCAACTCGCGGATCCGCGCGTGCGAGTTGATGCCGCCAGCGGGAATCAGGGGAACCGCGTCGGCCGAGATTCCTTCGGCGCGGAAGAACGCGTGAACGTCGGGCAGCACGCGCTCGAAGTCGAAGCGCGGATCGGCCAGGTCGTCGATCTTCGCCGCGCCGAGGTGGCCGCCCGCGTAGCGCGGGTGCTCGATCACGATCGCGTCGGGCACGCGGCCCTTGCGCGCCCACTTCTT